>JAUWBY010000280.1 GCA_030609605.1 Candidatus Eiseniibacteriota bacterium | reverse complement strand
CGTACAGCTCCATCGTGTCCGAACGGTAGAACTTCACCGTCGCATCAAGAGGCGTGCCTGTACCTGCCTCCGTCACCGTGCCGGACACAACGCCCGAAGGTGCGAACTCCATGTAGAAGTCCCGGTCGTTCGCCCCGTACTGGACGAACACGTCCTCAAACAGCGTGATGTAGCCGAACTTGAGAACGTAGACATCGTAGTGGTTCACCTCAAGATCGCCCTCGACCGCGTACACGCCGCCCAAGCCTGAGATCGCCGTGAAGATGGGCGTCGCACCTGTCGTGTCAGCGCCTGAAGCGTAGCCCTTGATGATGGCGCCCTCGATCGGTGCGCGAGCGTACACCTCGCCAACCTCGCCCGCAAGCTGGCCGTAGACCACCTGGACCGTCACGTCCTCAAGGTAGATGTCGTATCCGCTCTTCGCGAGAGCGCAGTTCACCGTCCCCGTCGACGTTGGCGTGCCGAGCAGATCGAGCACCGTCGAGTAGCCGGCGTTCCCGTAGAGATCGAGCCCGCAGCCCACGGCGTAGAGATCGAACCCTCCCTCGGGACACGTACCCGTGATCGTACCCTCATAGAACGGAGCGAGAGCGCCGTAGAGACCGATCGAAGCCACAGACGCATCGATGTCGGCGCTCGTGAAGGACACGCCGCCCGTCACAGGGATCACATCCTCGAAGCAGTTGTAGCTCTGGCTCAGCTCGCTTGCGATGATGACGAGATCCTCGCCGTACGGCGCTGTGATGTCGAACGTTGCCTCGCCGTTGATGTCGGTCACGTCTACGATCGGGTCTATGCCCCAGCCGTCAATCGTGATCTCAACATCCGGAAGCTCAACTCCGGAGCTATCCCAAACCGTTACCGTCAGAGCGGTCGCAGTATCGATCGGAATCGACGGTGGAACGATCGTGTACGTCACCGGGACGATAACGTCCACACTTCCGGATACGGGCTTGTAGTTGTGCTTGCTCACCCAGACGTCCATCGAACCTACGTCGTTCGGTGGCGTGTCGATTGTGATGTCGACGTGACCGTCAAGATTGGTCAGACCGGTTGCGTAGAATTCACTGTCCATATAGAGACAGACGAGCGCGCCCTCGACGGGGTCGCGTCCGGCAACAGTCCCGACGTCGACGGCAAACGTGCTCTGCCCGAGCGGCAGAACGCCATTGTATGTTGCCTCAAGCTCCAGAGGTCCACCCGCCACCCACGGATCGAGCGCCGGATCGCCGAAGACAGTGTATACCTCGTAGTAGTACCGCGAGCGGCCACCACCCGAGTACGCCTCGTAGACCGCCCAGAGCCCGTCGTTGAACATGCCGCGCACCCACGTGATGTCGTTTCCGAACCACGCGTCGTACACGGCCTTCTCCATGATGTCGTCCTCGTCCCAGTACGAGCTGTTCGAAGCACCCAGGAAGAGAACACCACCGTTCGTGGCAAGCGTCCAGGTCTCGCCGAAGCAGGCACTGTTGAACGCGCCCGTGGCGCACGCATACGACTGCACCATCGGGAGCATGTCGACGTTGGTGAGCGCCTGCACCTGCGAAGCCGAGATCGGCGGACCATCGGCCCAGCTATTGGTCCCCCCGTGGCCGGAGTAAGTCAGCATCGAGATGCCGCCGTTGATGTCATCGAGACACTGCTGGGTCGTCGCGCTGTACGTGACCGAGTAGCGCTTGTTGACAGTATAGCCGGCAGGCTCAACCCACGTGTCGATGCAGTAGTTGTGCGTGCCCTCCGACACCGTGTAGTTGTCGCTCGACGCCATGAACGTCGCGTTGCTGACCCAGTCCGTCCCACTCGAGAGCGCAAAGCGCATGTAGCTCATCGACTTGTCCGCAAGAAGCGTCACGTCGGCTTCGCTGTCGCATGAGAAACGGCCGACATACATGTCGGGCAGCCAATCGCTTGCCCCATCCATGCAAACGTAGTAGAGGTCCGTCGCGCACGACGACGCGACTCCGGTGAACGCGGGGAGCTGAGGCGTGTCGCCAACCAGAAGAACGAAGGTCGGAGGAACGTCCCATGTGTTGTAGGCGTCGATGATGTAGCTCTGAATGTTCGTCGTCGTCGCGCCACCCGGGATCTCCGATAGCTTCGTCACGGTCGTCTCATAGCCGAGGCGATGCCTCAGCCCTGCGAACGTCTCGATCTCCTCATAGTAGTCGTCATAGGTGATGATGAGATAGCCGATCGGAAGAGTCGGGAAGCCGCGGCCAGCGAAAGCGTCGGCGTTCACGAAATGCTTCGTTGCGAAGGTGTCGAAGTCCCGCGATGCGAAGCGATCGAGCACCCTGCTTGTCTCGGCCCAGTCACCGCCGACGAACTCAACCGAAAGCTCGATGCTCTGGAGGTAACGAACGGTGCCGGTCGAAGCGTCGTACTGCACGGGGAAGATCTCGAGCTCCACGAAGCGGTGAGCTCTCATCTGCCCGATCTCGCCGAGCGCAGCCGCCGCATCCGGTGAGAATCCGCGCGCCGCGTACGCTGCATCATCCATCACGAAGCGGGCTGCCTCCCGGGCGCCCGGGAGTTTCTCAATGGATGGCTGCACCGGAACGAGTCTGTGCGCCACACCGAGATCCGCAAGCGACACTTCCACATAGTCCGCGCTCACGATGGAGAGCTTGGGCACCGCACCCTGAGGTATCTCCAGGAATTCGCGAATCACTGGAAGCATCGGTGCACCTGTGTCGATTGTATACGCGCTGCCAGGAACGGTCAGTCGCGTGAAGAGACCCAGATCCGTGGCTATGTCTGCCACCTCAACACCCGGGATATCGATGGAGAGCGCCGCACCCGAGAAATCCGACGCAAGAAGCGTCACTTTCGGCGCTCCATAAGGTTCGGCTGTTCCGAATTCGATCCACCTCGCAGACAGCGATGCAGGCATCGCCACCAGAACGAGCAGTGCAAAAACGGTCAGTCCGCGCATGAACCTCATGCGTGTCCTCCTTCTTGTCTAGGCATGGCGGGAACACACGCCCCACCACGCGGCTGATTGCAGATCAATCGCCCGTTATCGTCCTCACGGCAAGACAATCCGGCCCTCCCGGAGCGTCTTGAGCCTCTGAAAATGCATACATAGATTATAGCACATTGGCATGTTAGTTCGCAACAGCTCGCATATTGCGGTAGTGTATCAGTTTGTGTGTAGAAAGGGCTTGAGGTGTTCTGAGTCCTGATATAGAAAGCGGGCATATCCGTGAGACCAATCACAACCCTTCGAAAAGGGGGATATGCCCGTGAGAGACCAAGGCCTCTCGAAATCCAT
>JAUWBY010000348.1 GCA_030609605.1 Candidatus Eiseniibacteriota bacterium | reverse complement strand
ACCACTCAACTCCTGTCTGCATCTCGTCCGGCGCCGCACCCAGGACCGGGGTCGCCCCGTCCACCAGCTCACATTCGAACATCAACTCGACTTGGTGCGCCTCCCCGTCCTCGTCTGCGAACTCGTGATGTTGCCCGATGTAGTCACGAACGAACAGAAGACGCCCCATACGCACCTGCACACCGATCTCCTCGAGGCACTCTCGTCGGACGGCCTCATCGAGGGTCTCCCCATGCCTCTGGCCACCTCCTGGAAGGCTGTACCAGTCGCCGACCGAGTCCCGGTGCTTGAGAAGTAGAACACGGCCGTCCACGACAATCACGGCCTTTGCTGATACGCGGACGATGCCGATCATTTCACTATGCCTTTCCAACCGTCTAACACCCGCGCGTCAGCTGCGAGCATCAAAGCTGGCGCGATGGCAGCCAGCGTGACAGACAAGCTCGGCGGCTGCGAGCGCTAGCTAGATCCTGGCGCATGACCCGAGTCACCGACGCTGCCCTCAAACGCTGAGTCGTCTGGATAACCGCCCCAATCGTCGTGACGACCGCGCCCAGGCCGCCTACGAGCTGGCCGGCATCAGTACTCCAGCGTCAGGCCAACACCCACGTCCTCAAGTTCAACCACCCGTGCTAGTGCTATCTTGGATCTCAGATCCGTGCAGTGACACGCGTGCACACGGCCTGGCCCCACGGATCGCAGGTACTCAACAGTGCCCGCGAGACAGGATTCAGACGGATCAAGCAGGTGAAGTCCGCCGACGATGTCGATGATCCTCTCATCGCTGCAGACCTCTCTGGCGTACTCCACGATGTTGCAGATGCCGGCGTGTGAGCAACCGGTGATGACGACGAGCCCCTCCGGGGACTTGTATACCAAGGCGGAATCGTCGAGCACGTAGTCGTCTTCTTCGCCGGACTCGAGTCGCACCTTCCCCATCGGGAGCTGCGCCTCGAAGTCGGTGGTTCTCGGGATCTCCCCCAGAAACACGAGCCGCTCTGTCAGCTCAACCGGCGCTCGGCTGAGCCTGAACTCGAAGTGCCGGGAGAGTTCATCCTCCGAGAGCAGCGATCCGATCTCGGCCACATCGCCGTACCTTCTCGACGAGAGCGCCAGTGGGTGCGCAACAAGCACCGGTGTCCGGACAGTCTGCCCCTCGAGAATCGCGGCGGCCCAGTGCTGGATGAGCGCAACGAGCCCCCACGTGTGATCCATGTGACCATGCGACAGAACGACCGCATTGATACCGAGCAGGTCAACAGACATCGTGTGAGCGTTCGCGATAAACGCGCCCGAGTACCCTGCGTCGAAGAGGATGTTTGTGTCCTCCTCCTGAATGAAGAACGATAGACCCGGTTCAGCCAGGAGGTACCTGTCGATCAGAGTGCTGTTGTCGAGCAACACTGTCAGTCGCATTGAGTCCCTCGCAATGACTCTCTCCTGCACGCACGCCTGACAAACGCGTATCAGCTGCGAGCGCTAAGGCCGGCGCGATGGGTGCTGCGCATGCAATAGCAGCCAGCGTAACAGCCAAGCTCGTCGGCTGCGTGCGCTAGTTAGGGAGTGCGGATCGGTTGCTGCTCCGCGCACTCCCTGGAGAGGCGGCATATGGGCTACCCCTCGTCCTCCTTGGTTCCCGACGGCCTTGCCAAGGTACGAAGGAGTCTCCTGGCAATGGGCACTCCCACGGCCACGCCCACCAAGAGCAGCGCTACTCCAGCGCCGGTCGCTCCGGATCTCGCGCCAGAGACCCCAGCTTCGCCGGACCCAAGTCCGCTGAACACGATCACCACAGCGCCGACGGCGGTGCAGATCGAAGCCAGTGCGCCGACGACCCAGAGGATCACGAGAGTTCGATTACTCGCATCACCCGTGCTTGGTGGTCTCTCTTCTTGAGACCTCCCCGGGGGGATGTCCTCCCTCAGCCCCATCACCACCTCCTGCGCCAGTGGTTCATCGATCGCCGCGCTCCCTAACATCCGCGCATCAACTGCCGGCATTAGACTGGCGCGGCGGCTGCATACGCTAGTCGGGCTGCGCATTCTCTCCCGCGTATTGGCCTGACACAGCGGCTGCCCGATGTCCGACTCGATAGGGCACGATCCGCTCATCGACGCAGGCCACAAGCTGAGCGAACTCGCGATCGCCACGAAGCCAATCCGATGCGCTCGCGGGCGTTATCCACTCGAGAGT
>JAUWBY010000079.1 GCA_030609605.1 Candidatus Eiseniibacteriota bacterium | reverse complement strand
TGCTGAGCGCCATACCGACGGGCGGGTGTGCGATTCTGCGTTACCATTCCGTCAATGACGACCCTACCTGGATGAATGGCTACTTGCCCCCGAGTATCGTTGTTACTCCGAAGGCGTTCGAAGAACATGTGCAGTATCTGCGCAGGCACTTCGAAATCGTGTCGTTGGGACGGATCATCGAGCTCGTCGCGAATGGACGGACGCCGGATCACAGGTGGGTGGCGCTGACGTTCGATGATGGATACGAGGACAACTACCGGGTCGCACTTCCGATTCTGCGGGAGCATGGCGCCACAGCCACCTTCTACATCACAACGGCGTGCGTCAGCGATGAGACGATCCTCTGGGGCGTGCGGCTCAGACACGCGATCTGGAATACAGAGCGGACGCGCCTCATCTGTCCATCGCTTGGGCACCATCCCATCGATCTTTCCACAGAGGGATCTCGACAACAAGCTGCGCGTTGGATCACAGGGCTCGTGAAGTCCCGTGGGAAGGCTGAGGCCGACGAGCTTCTTGATGAGGTCTTCGAAGAATGTGGGGTACCAATCGGGCAGATCGATCGCAGGATCATAATGAGCTGGGATGAGATCCGGGAGATGAGGGCCGCCGGAATGACGATAGGTGCGCACACGGTGAACCATTACAACCTCACGTGCCTGGATGACAGTGATGTCACTGCCGAGGTCGAGATCTCAAAGGAGATGATCGAGGCAGCACTCGGCGATCGGGTGGATCACTTCGCCTATCCGAACGGGAGAACCGACAAGCACTGTGACGCGCGCGTGGCGGGAATCGTTGCGAGGGCCGGCTATGAGTCTGCAGTGACATCAGTTAATGGGCCGGCGGGGAACAGATTCTCGCCGTACGGTGTTCCTCGCGTCGGCATTGCAACTCGTCGAACCGGGATCGCGAAGTTCGCCGCCGATCTGCAGTACACGAGACTGTCGAGAGTAGTGTCGCCCTCGATCGAGGAGATCAGTGCCGCAAGAAATGGCGCGGGCCGGGTTGTGAGGCGCGGTCGTGCGGAGTGTGAATAGAGTGATGCAAGCGAAGACACAGACTGCGACGCGAGCGGTGGGGCAACTGCCGGTGAAGGTGGCCTTCTGGGCCGGCTCGTTCGAACGTGCCGGCACGCAGCAGTTCCTTCTGGAACTCCTGCGCAGAATCGATCGCGAGCGCTTTGATCCCGTAGTGATGTCGACCGTCAGGACAGGAGAACTCCTCTCCGACATCGAGTCGCTGGGCATCGAGATCCACGAGTTCGGCACGGGCAGGATGCTTCTGAGTCCGGCCACGATCTGCGGGCTTTTCCGGGCCGCACGGTTCCTCAAGCGCGAGCGGGTGGCCGTGCTCGATTGCATGCTGGGATTGACCACGCTCATAGGGCCGTTCGTCGGGCGTGTCGCCGGGGTTCCCGTCGTGCTCAACAACCAGCGCAATCTCAGCTACTGGATTCGGGGGGGATTTCGAGAGGCGGTCTACGGTTTCGTCAATAGGAAGCTTGTGGATGCTGTGCTTGTGAACTCAGCGGCTGCGGAGAATGAGCTTGTGGAGCGGTTCGGGGTCCCGCCGGAAAAGGTCATCTCGGTGGGCACCGGCATCGATCTTGGCCGCATCGCCGGAGCCGGCGCAGGAGATGAACCCGCGAATGAGTTAGGACTCGCAGATCGGATCGTCGTTGGGATCGTGGCCAAGCTCAGTCCGGTGAAGGGGCATCAGTACTTCCTGGAGGCGGCCGCCGAAATCGCCGAGGCAAGACCCGACGTCGCCTTCCTCGTTGTAGGTGACGGGATCAGGAAGAGGGAACTCGAGGAGATGGCGGCGGAGCTGGGAATCGCGGATAGAGTCACCTTCGCGGGTGCACGAGACGACGTGCCGTCACTTCTCAAGCTGATGGATGTCTTCGTCCTGAGTTCGCTCTCGGAGGGTTCACCGAACGCTGTTCTGGAAGCGATGGCGGCAGGTCTCCCGGTGGTTGCCACCGATGTGGGCGGCCTCCCCGAAATCGTCATTGACGGCGAGAGCGGGATCCTTGTGCCGCCGGGTGATTCAGGTGCTCTTGCGGCGGCCGTGCGAGAGTTGCTGGATGATCCGACACGCGCCGGGACGATGGGGCGTGCGGGTCTGGCGCTGGCCATGGACAGGCATGATATCGAGAAGGTCGTTCGAGAGGTGGAAGGCATCATGGATCACCTGCTCGATCCGTTCCGCGGTCAGGTGTTCGGGGAACACGGGCGGTCCGTTTCCGAGAGCGTCAGGTTGGAGCAGCGAGAATGAAGGTACTCCTCATCACGCAGTACTACCGTCCCGAGACGGGAGCGGCACCGGTTCGTGCCTATAGCTTCGCAAAGGGACTCGCGAGGAGAGGGCACGACGTTGTCGTCGTCACGGGGATGCCCAACCACCCAAGCGGCGTCAAGCACGCCGCCTACCGACGGCGCGTGGCAGCCAGGGAGGAGCACGACGGTATCAGAGTGCGTCGCTGTTTCCTGTATGCCAGCCCAAAGAAGACGTTTGCGAGGCGACTTCTTAACCAGATCTCGTTCATGTTCACATCCTTCTTCGGCAGCCTGACAGTGCGTCGCCCTGACGTTGTTCTCGTCACTTCACCGCCCCTCTTCCTCGGGATCACCGCGTGGCTCATAGCGCTCGTGAAAGGCGTTCCGTTTGTGCTCGATGTGCGTGACTACTGGCCGCACGCCGCAGTGGCACTGGGGCAGCTCAGGGACAGACGCATCATTAGATGGGCAGAGCGACTGGAGATGTTCCTTTACCGACACACAGCTATGATCATCGCTGTCACGCCCAGCATGGTTCGCCTGATCAAAGAGCGCGGCATATCGGAGCAACGCATTGTGCTCATCACGAACGGTGCCGACACAGAAGCATTCACTCCAAGCGAGCGCAGCGTCGACATTGACGATGAGTGCATGACGATTCTCTACAGCGGCACTCATGGATTGGTTCATGGCATGGACGTGATCATCGAGGCCGCAGATATTCTGAGGGATGATCCTCGCTTCCGCTTCGTGCTGATCGGCGACGGAGTCGCCAAGGACGAGCTGGTGTCCAAGGCTCTCATGAAGGGGCTCACGAACATCGAGTTCCGCTGCAGTATCGAGCCGGGAGAGCTCGCCACTGCCATTCACGGTGCTGGAGTCTGCATTGCGACCACGGACGGATCCGAGTTCAGCCGCGGGACCATGCCGGTCAAGCTCTTCGACTACATGGCCTGTGGCCGCCCGGTTGTAGCGGCGCTTGAAGGCGACGGCGCCGAGTTCGTCAGGCGGTCGGGTGGCGGCATCACTGTGACTCCAGGTGACCCCGGGGTGTTGGCGGCAGCGCTCAAGCGCCTCGCTGGTGACAGAGAGCATCGAGAGAAACTCGGGAGGGCGGGGAGTGAGTTCGTGGTGAGGGAGTGCTCGCGCAGGATCCTGGCGGAGAAGATGGAGGAACTCCTCGACAAGATCGTCACAGCTGAACGGTCTCTCAGAGGAAGACGCTTTCCGCTCAGACGCTATCTTGCTATCAAGTACTCGCTCGATTTCGTGGGCGCTGTTCTCTTGCTCGTTCTTGGCGCACCCATCCTCTTGGCGGCGGTGATCGTAGTCAAGCTTGATTCTCGGGGGCGATCCGTGTTCAAGCAGCGCAGGATCGGGACCCACTCGCACGAATTCACCATATTCAAGTTCCGGACCATGAGGGAAGAGACGCCCGATCTCGCTACGGATCTCATAGCGCACGAAAACGTGGACTACATGACGCGTGTTGGCCGTGTCCTGAGGAAGACCGGCGCAGACGAACTCCCGAACCTGGTCAACATCCTCAAGGGGGAGATGAGCCTCGTCGGGCCACGGCCCGCGCTCTACAACCAGTATGAGCTGATAGATCTCAGGCGTCAGACACTGGGAGATCTGGTCAGACCGGGCCTGACTGGTTGGGCGCAGATAAACGGAAGGGATTCGATCTCACTCGATGAGAAGGTGAGGCTCGACGCATTCTACGTGAAGAACTGCTCGTTCCTCTTAGATCTCAAGATCTGCATCAGGACGATTTTCGTTCTGTGCGATACGGAGTAGATGCGGCAGCTGACAGGCATTCGAAGGAGAGGGCGCGACGTGGAGAGAAACGGAGAATCGACGAAGAGACCGACCTGGATATTGGGAGTCGGCACGGTCGCTGCCGTGGTTTTTCTGGCGGTCCTCGTCTATCACGGTACGTTCGCGACGCTATGGAGAACGTGGGCGACGAATCCGAACTACTCACACGGCTATCTCATCCCACCGGTTGTCGCGTTTCTCCTTTGGAGAGACCGCGGTCGTTTTCTTGAGAGGCGGTCACGCGGCTCGAATTGGGGTGTGTTCCTCTTGGCCATTGCCCTCCTGGGCCATGTGGTATCGCTGAGAGCCGGTGTCTTCATGACGCAGGGCTATTCGTTCGTTCTCTTGCTCTTTGGGCTTTCTCTCGTTTTCTTCGGAGGCAAAGCGACCCGGACTGTGTGGTTTCCGTTGTCGTATCTGGTCTTCATGCTTCCCATGCCGCCCTATCTGATGAACGTTGCCAGTTTCAGGTTGAAGCTCGTGGCGGCTCACGTTGGAAGTGCGATCGCAATCAAGATGGGCATACCGCTCGCCCGCTCGGGTATGACTATCCACATTCCGGCCGGATCCCTTCGAATAGCCGACCCATGCAGCGGCTTGAGATCGCTCATAGCTCTTGTCGCTCTAGGGGCGCTGTTCGCCTGGTTCACGAGTGGCCGCGGGTGGAAGAGGGGCGTGCTCTTTCTGTCGGCGATTCCGCTCGCCGTCCTTGGCAACACGATACGGATCGCCATCCTGTGCGCAGTTGCCAACGTATGGGGGATCGATGCGGCGCTGGGATTCTTCCACGATTTCTCAGGTTTCCTGCTGTTCGCGATCGCCTTGTGTGGTCTCTTCGTCGTGCGGAGACTGCTCCGATGTGAGGGACGCGGCGCCGGTGACGCCGAAGAGGCGAATCGTGCTGCCGGAGAGGGGGTGGCAAGATGAGGAGACAGACGGCAACGGTTGTCACGATAGCTATGCTCGCTGCCACGGCCCTCTACGTGTTCATGAATCCCCCTGCGAAGCTCGCTCTTGGTGCCGGCACGTTTTCGACGCTCCCGCGGGAATTCGGTGAGTGGACCGGTGTGGATCTGGAGTTCCTGGAGGTTGTCTACGATGAGCTTGCAGCCGACGACACCTTGGTCCGTGAGTACAAAAGGGAGGGAGAGAGCCCCGTATGGTTCGTCATAATCTACCACGAGAACACAAGATACGGTGCGCACGACCCCATGGTCTGTTACCGGGCTCAAGGATGGGGTATCGAGGATGAAGGAACAATCGCGCTCACGCGCCGATCGGGAGGCTTCGACGCGAACTGGGCTCTGGTCTCGGAGGGCGGCCGCGAGCGTCTGGCCCTTTACTGGTGGTACACGGCGGGAGATCTCGCAACGGGTGACAGAGACAGTTTCTTGGCCAGGATGGCAACATCGGGCATCAGATCGAATATCACGTTCGGGGCGTTCATGCGCGTTTCCACAGATGTTCATGACGGAGATGTCGAGGCGGCGCGAGCGAGGGTACGGGAGTTCGCGGAGGATGCACTTCCACATGTGGCGGCCATTCTTGCTTCCGGAGACGAGGAGCAGTAGATGCCGGTCCCGGGAGGGGAGTGCTCGATATCCCCTCCAGCGAAGGGAGTCTTGATGGACATCGTTCAACAGTTCAATGCGCTTATCTGGAGTTGGGCGGAGACGCTGAGAGCGCTCAGGCGCCGCGTCGGTGTTCATCCGCTTCTTGTCTACGCAGCGGTGCAGTTGATCGTGCTCGTGATGCTGGCGTTGTTCGCCTACCCGCCGTTCGTGTCATTCGTCATGCCGCTGATACGCTGGCGACTTGGTGAGGCCGCGCTGCACTATCCGACGAATTTCCTCGCTTTGAGAGCGATCTTTGGGCAGGTGGACATGCTATTGACCGTTCTCCTTGGTGGGTTCGTCACTGGGGCGGCCGTGTGGCTGTTCTCCGCCTACTACGGAGGGGGGCAGGATCCGACGACCACCGGGTTGCGGATGGCGGCCAAGCGCTACATCCCCCTTCTTGTGATCGCTCTTATCGGACTCGCGGTCGCGCAGATCACGACCCGCGTTCCGATGGGACTCTGGGGATATCTCGCCGACGAGCGACCAATGCGATTCCGGCTTCTGAGGATGGCGACGATCGCGGCGGTGATGGCAGTGCAGGCGCTCCTCATCTACGCGATTCCGTATGTCATTCTGGGGGGCAGGAAAGTCTGGTCGGCGCTCGGCGCGAGCGTGTTGCTCGCTGTTCGCAACCCGGTCACTACCTACTTGATAGTGGCAGTGCCGGCCTCTCTCGAACTCCTGCCGGCGTTGCTGGCGCGCAACGGCGCCGTCATCGCGTACCGCTTCGCTCCTGAAGCTCTGGCGGTGGTGCTTGGGCTCTGGGTTGCGGTGATCTTCTTCGTTGCCTATCTGATGGTCGGCGCGGCTACGCGCTTCTATCTCTATGCGACACAAGACGACGCCGGGGCCGGCGACGCGGCGGAGGTATGACAGATGACCATTCCTTCAAGAAAACCTGTTCTTCGCGGCGCCCTGCTCTTTGGGCTCCTTCTGTTCCTTGTCCCGACGATGATGGGCTGCGGAAACGAGGAGTTCACGGCCAGATACCGAGCAGAGAAGATGCTCTGGAGCGCGACCAAACTCGAGCGGGCGGCCGCCGAGAACCCCGAGATTGCTACCGGCGAGATACGGACTCTGATAATGGAGAAGTACGAACTGATAATCGCTGAATTCCCTCCACCAAAGGGGGTTCTGGAATCGGAGCTATCGCTGGACGCCCTCGTCACCGCATCTATCTCGGGTCGCAGCAGGATCACTCTGGCCGGGCTTCTGGCAGCAGAGGACAGACGCGACGAATCGGCCGCGCTTCTTGCCTCAGTGCGAGATGAGTACGTGGTTCTGGGACCTCTGGCAGTCGAGGCAGTGCTCTCATTGGCGTCGCTTCACGAGGCTTCCGGCGACTGGGAAGCGGCCGTGGCTGACCTTGATCTGCTTGTGGAACGCTGGCCGCCCGCGCAGGGGGAAGACTCTGCGCCCGACAGGCGCATCATGAGAGCTCCAATGCGGAAAGCGACCGGCTACATACTCCGGGGCCGGGAGTCGCTGGCGGCAGACGCCTTCAACGAGGCTCGTTCGTACTGGCGCCACTGGGAGGAAGAGTGGCCGGGGAGCAGGACAGCAGTGAGGGCCGCGAGTCTTGTGGCGGAGAGTTTCTCTGTGGAACAGAGATGGATAGAGGCGATCGATTCGTACAAGAGATTCGACAGTGTCTATGGCGACGAAGACAACAGGGCGGCGCTCTGGTTGACTATGGCAGGAGTGTACGGAGAGAGGCTCGGGAGGACGGCGGACGCGCGAACCTACTACGGCAAAGTGTCGGAGGCCTACAGCTCCAGGATCGCCGGTGCGACAGCCGATGTGGCGCTCGCGCAGGATGACGTCGGAAGTGGACGCTACTCGCAGGCGAGGCAGCGACTTGAGTCCGTTATCGCACGATTCAACGACGAAGAGGCGGTAGCAGCAACGGCAACCTACCATATCGCCAAGAGCTTCGAGCTGGAGGGGCGCTGGGATGAGGCGATGCCGCACTACCGCACCCTCTCATCGCGCTATCCCGCAACCATGTATGGCCTGGCCGCTCCTCTGCACGTCGCCGATCACTTCTCGAGGGCGGGAGAGGCTGCTGCTGCGGCAACGGCGCTCTCTGTGGCTGCGGACGCATATGAGCGCGTCACGCGGGACTTCGCCGGAACCCCGGCCGAGCTGATGGCTCGAAACAACCTGGTCGAGACAAGATTGCGCCAGGAGCACTGGAGGCAGGCTGCGGAAGCCCTTGTGGAGAGCGCAGAGCGCTTCAGCGAGTCGAGGGCATCGGCAGGGATGCTGCTCCAGGCTGCGGATCTCTACTCGGGCAAGCTCGGTGATGACGATGCCGCGCGGAGCCTGTTGGAATCCGTCATCCATCTCTATCCGGGAGAAGCAGGTGGTGATATCGCTGAGCAGAAGCTTGCTGAGATAGGTGGCTGATCGAGATGAGCGCAAGCGCCGCACTGATGATGACAGCAACGGTGTCCGCCTTTGCATTCGGGGTGACGGTCTTGCTCCGTGCGAGACACAGGGTGGACAGGTTGTCGTTTGGCGCAGGCGCCGTGGTCCTGGCGTTCTGGCTTTTCGCTGTCGGCTCGATCGCGGTCAGCCGTGATCCGGGCGCAGCGGGTGGTCGGGTAGCTGTCGCGGCCGCGCTGAGTGCCATTCTGCCGATCCCGTGGACATTTCTAACGATCGTCTTCGCACGCGAGAGTCGCCCGGCGATGCTGCGTCCGTGGCGCTTCTATCTGATAGGGCTCTCTCTCGCGGGGCTCTTCTTCGCCGCGCGTTCTCTTGTCGGGGGAGTGATTCCAGTCATCGGTCTGAAGGCCGGCGACTACGTTCTGTTCCTGGGGGGTACGGGGCGGGCGATGAGCCTGTACCTCGTGGCCTCTATAATAGTGATGCTGTTCAATCTTGAGACGACGGCACGGTGCGCTCGCGGAGCAGAGCTCAAGAAAGTGAAATTCGCGCTGATAGGCCTGGCTGCAGTGATGGCCTATCACCTGTTCATTCTGTCACTTGCCGCTGTCTACTCCACAGTCAGCATCCAACATCTCGTGGCGGGATCGGTGCCGATACTCGCCGCGGGAGTGCTGATCGCATACTCGGTGGTGCGGCGCCGGTTCGCGGATGCCCACGTGCGCGTAGGCCGGCCCGCATTCTACGGCTCAGCCACCGCGTTCATCGCCGGCACGTATCTC
>JAUWBY010000034.1 GCA_030609605.1 Candidatus Eiseniibacteriota bacterium | reverse complement strand
CGATGAGTGGAAGGCCGAGCGACGGGCCGTGATCGGCATGCTGGATGACCTGCACAGTGAAGACGAGGAGGTAGCGGACAACCTGTTCACTATGAGACTCCTGGAGCACGATCACTCCATTCACGTAGAGATGTATGAGATCATCATGGGCAGGCGGGAACAGTACAAGATCACGGCCGCCACCGATCCGAATCTTCTGAATATCGGTATCGTGTCGAGGGCCACGATCCCTGCGGAGCCGACTCCTCAGCCGGTCAACATGAGGGTCGTCGCTGGTCTCTTCACGATCGTCTTTGGTGTTCTGCTTGTCTCTGTCATGGAGAGAGCGGATAACTCGCTCGAGCGCCGCGAGGACATTCAGAGTGCACTGGGACTCAAGGTGTTGGCCACGATTCCGGAGCGGAAGTAGCGTGTACACGAGATTCTACAAGCTGGCCGAGAGGCCGTTCGAACTTACGCCGGATCTCAGGTTCCTCTATCTGAGTAACAAGCATAGGGAAGCGCTCGCGCACCTGACCTACGGCGTCAGAGAACGGCGCGTTTTCGTGCAGCTCACAGGAGAAGTGGGGACCGGGAAGACAACGATGCTCGACGCGCTCGTTCACAGACTGGACGCCGGCACAAGGGTGGCGTGGCTCTCGAATACTACGATCGGACGAACTGATCTCCTGCGTGTCCTTGGGTGGGGACTCGGGATCGAGCTCAAAGGTCGCTCAAAGATGGAGATCCACCGAGAGATCTCGGAGTTCCTCAAGAAGTGGACGGCATCCGGTCGAAACGCGGTCTTCATTGTGGACGAGGCCCAGAACCTCAATCTTCCACTGCTCGAAGAGGTGAGGCTCCTGTCCAACCTTCGTTCCTCCGGGCACGCGAGCCTTCAGATCGTTCTGGCCGGGCAACCGGAGCTAAGGCGGAAGCTGGAGCTCCAGCAGTTGAGACAGCTCAGACAGCGCATCAGCATCAGGTTTCATCTGGACCCGCTTTCCCGCGTCGAGACAGGGGAGTACATCAGGCACAGGCTCACCGTGGCCGGTGCGGCGGATCTCGAGATCTTTGACCGCAGTGCGGTCGATGAGATGTTCGACTACTCGGGAGGTGTCCCGAGGATGATCAACACGGTCTGCGATAATGCGCTCTTGGCAGGCTATGCCGACAACCGCCCGTGGATCGGCAAGAGGACGATCACTGAGACAGTCGAGGCCGTCGAATGCAGGACGGGTGGCCACGCTGAGCAGCGCGTTCAGCCGGGCGCCGTCTAGCCAAGCCGGCACAGGATTGGAAAGACCACAATGAGCAAGATTTCGAAGGCGATGGAGAGAGCCGACCGCGAGGAGCGCCGAGGGGATCGTATCGGCGAGCCAGGTGTGGGCGGAGATGTTCGCGTGGAGGCGCGGCCGGCTGAAGACTCCCCGAAAACAGAGAGCGGCAAGGTTTCCGAGATCGCCTCAGCGAGGCGTGCCCCAGTCCGGACGGCACGCACGATTGAACCGCCGGAGAACACCGAAGAGTACTACAATCTGGCGTCGGAGGTCTATCTGGCCCTGCCGGATATGCGCTCGCGCATCATCATGGTCGCGAGTGCCGTGCAAGGAGAGGGCACAAGCACTGTGGCGCGGGAGTTTGCCCACAGCGTGGCAGTCACCAATGAGATCGAGACACTGCTTGTTGATGCGAACCTCCGCGGGCCCCAGCATCACAAGGTGCTGAAAGTGCCGCAGAATCCTGGCCTGACAGACTTGGTTCTCGGTGGCGCCGCCTTCGATTCGTGTGTGCGAAACGTTGGTATTCCGCATCTTGTTTTGATGCCGGCGGGACGGAGAGTTGTCGCTCCCCCACGTATCTTCACTGACCCAAACCTGGATAGCGCCATCGCGGAGTGTCGCATGCGTTTCCAGCTGACCGTAATCGATGTTTCACCCCTTCTCGCTTTCTCTGAGGCGATACAGCTCTCCCGGAAGGTGGATGGTGTCGTGCTCGTGGTGAGGGCCGGTCGCACGAAGCGCCAGCTCGTGGAGCTTGCGGTCGACAGGCTCAGCGATGCGGGTGCGAATGTCATTGGAACCGTTCTGAATCGGAGGAGGTTCTATATACCTCCGATGATCTATGAGCGCCTCTAGATGTCGGCGCTCGGATTCCACGAAGGGACACAGTTCGGCCCATGATTCGTACGGTGGCGACAGCAGATCTATCGGAAAGCGGTGTCGGTCGGACCCGGGAGCAGCGCGATGAGTGGCACTACGGAGCGGATGCGATATGCGTTCGAGCGAAGCGAAGACCACCTTGGTCGCTCGTGGCCCGTATGGGTTCTCGCCATTCTGATGTATGTCGTTGTCGCGTGGGTGCTTCTCACCAAGGTTCATCTGCCTGACCCCATGTATCTCGTTGTCTTCGCCATGGCGCTCATCATCGTCGTCATAACTCTGTTCAAAATCGAGTGGGCGATCCTGGGTCTCGCTGCCATGATCGCGTTCACCAGGCCCGGCATTAGCTTCGGTGCTGGGAACGTCTTCCACGTCAGCGGTTTCAATATCGCACTCATCGGAGTCTGGATGGTCTACATCGTCCGGTACTCCGCGGACATCCAGTTGGCGGCCAAAGGTCCCTTCGTGCGCCGCACGGAACTCGATGCGATAGTGGTCATCTTCCTCGTCCTGGTGACACTCTCGATGCTCGTGGGACTCAACAAGAACTGGCAGGCGGTGGCGCGTGCAAGGGTCCTGCTCTACTGGAAGGAGCAGATACTCTACTTCGCCTGGTTCTACCTCGTGGTGACCCTGCTCAGGACACCGAAGGACCTGAGGCGCTTTGCGATCGTCTTCGCCTCTGCCGGCCTCTTCGTTGCCGCCGTCGGTCTCTACAATAGATTCGGTGGCGCCGTTGAGGCCGTCCATGCGACGTCAGAGCAGATTGAAGCCGGTGTGATTGGGGGCCGTGGCGAAGGGGCCGGCACGAAGTTCCTCGGTCTCGGACACCCGAATTTCCTGGGTGCATTCCTCATCATGTCCATGCCGTTCTGGTTCTTCGGAGTCGATCATCTGAAAAGAAGGTGGCACAAGCTCTTTTCCGACGGTGCCATTCTCCTGGGGTTCCTGGGCCTCCTGTTCACATACTCGCGGAGCGCCTGGTTTGGAGTCGTGGCCGGTATCGGCATGCTGAGCCTGAGCGACAGACGGGCTATCACAAGGATCATTGTCTTCCTTGTTCTCTTCGCCGTTGTCGCGCAGGCGCTCTCGTTCGCCTACACGGGCGTGGGCGTCACGGACCTCATAGCCATGAGGTTCGAGCAGCTGAACAGAAGTGATTTCTCGGCCAGGCCGGCCATCTTCGCGAGCGCTCTTGAAGTGATAGCAAACAACCCTTTGACCGGTGTGGGGCCAGGCGCGTTCCTGTGGCACGCGGACAACAGCATGGTGAGCGGCGTTCTCTTGCAGGCGCACAATCTGCTCCTTAATATCGCGGCTGAGATGGGCATCCCGGCGGCGATCACATATATCATCTTCCTTATCGCCATCTTTCGAATGGGGTTGCGGAATCTCCGCGCCGTTGCGCGCGAGCCGGGGTACGGCTTCATTGCCCAGGGCGCTTACGCCGGATTCTTCGCTATCGCGGCTCAGACCTTTTTCATCCATCTTTTCCATCACCGCAACGTTGGGTACGCTCTCTACGCGCTTCTGGGGATCATCGTGGCGCTGAACCGGATGGTGCGCGAAGGGCAGCTTCCGGTTCCACGCGGGAAGAGCGGAGAACCCGGTCGGACAGGGATCCGAGCTGACTCGGTCTGGGTCGAGCCATGATGAACGAGAATCGAGTCGGCGGGCTTCCCCGGAGGATCGCTTTCTACACCGATGCGCGAGCATGGGGTGGAGCCGAGGTCTACATGGCACAGGTTACTGAGGGCCTGAAAGCAGCGGGCTTCGATCCACGGCTTTTTGTTGTGGACCGCCGGGAAGTGGATGAGTGGGTCGAGCACCTTCGCGAGCGCGGGCTGCACGTCGAGCGCTTCCGGCCCGGCAAGGAGTTCAACCCGCGGGTCTTCTTCGATGGGCTGAAGCTCTTACGCGGCTTCGAGGTCGTGCACTTCAACAAGACGAACCCGAGGAGCTGTCTTCCCGCAGTGTGGGCCGCACGGTTTGCAGGAGCGAGCGTCGTGATCGCGACCGAGCACGTGGTGCTTCCTCCTGAGTCGAACGTGCTCTTCGGCCGAAGGATCATCACGATTCTCATCAGGCTCACCAACAGGCTGATAAACACGACGATAGCCGTCTCTGAACTGAGCAGGGAGACGCTCGTCAGGAACTACGGGATTTCCCACGAGAAGGTCGTCGACGTCAGAAACGGGATCGATCTCTCGCAGTTCGACACGGTGTTCGACACGAGCGCTGTGCGGGTGGATCTTGACCTTGGCGCATCGGACCCGGTTGCTGTCCTCGTCGGGCGAATGGCCGACGGGAAGGGGCACGTCTCTGCTCTCAGAGCCATAGAGGAGATCCGAAAGCGGATACCCGACTATCGTCTTGTTTTCGTGGGGGAGGGCGAGGTGGAGGAAAAGCTGAGGGCGGAGGCCGAGAGCCTCGGTCTCACCACCGAAGTGATCTGGGCTGGTTTCAGACGCGATGTGCCCGCAATCCTCGCCTCCGTCGATCTTCTAATCCTTCCCTCTGAAGAGGAGTCTCTACCGTTCGTGATCCTGGAAGCGATGGGTTCGCGGCTGCCGGTCGTGGCCGCGGACGTAGGGGGTGTCAGCGAACAGATCGAAGACGGAGTCACCGGACGCTTGATACGCCCGCGTGACGCCGCCGGGTTGGCAGAGGCCGTCATCGATATGCTGAACCGGCCGGACAGGGGGAAGTCGCTCGGAGAGGCGGGAAGACGGAAGCTCGAGGCGGAGTTCTCGATCGAAGCAAGTGTTGGACGAGTTCTGGAGATCTACCGCGAGATCTACGCGAGACACGGACACTGCCGATGAAGCGGAGACTCAACATACTCTCGGTCAACCAGTTCTTCATGCCGGACAGCCAGGGTGGCGTAGAGCGGGTTGCTCACGAGACGACAAGGCGACTCGCAGAGCGCGGACACAACGTCCACGTTGTTGGGCAGAGAACCGAGCCCGGTACTCCCGATACGGAAGAGCTCTACGGCCTTACGATCCACCGCTACGGGGCCGCTGAGAGTCGTGGGCGAATGGGAGGCAGAACGAAGGACGCACTCTACGCCTCGCGGCGCGTTCTGAGCGAACTCGTGGCGAAGGAGAAGTTCGACATTGTGCTGCCGCATCACTACTTCCCCTACTACTCATACATCAGGAGCACCGGAAGAAAGACCATACCAGAGCTGATGACTTTTCACGCCTCCTATTGGCAGGAACTTCGCCTTGAGGGCGCAGAGCGCCGGACTACAAAGCTCCTCGAACGGGTGTTCTTCCGCAGGCTGGCGCGCAGAACCGAGGTTGCCTGCCTCAAGCGTGCTGACCGCATCGCGGTCCTCAGTGACTTCTCTGCGGAGCAGCTGTCGAGCTACTACTCCTTTGCTGCCGAGAAGGTCATCAAGATTCGGGGGGGTGTTGACCTCGAACGCTTCACACCTGCGTCTGACCGCAGGGCAGTGAGAGAGAGATTGAACCTGCCGCTTGACCGGCAGATTCTCTTGACGGTCAGGCGGTTGGTGCCGCGCATGGGGTTGTCGAACCTCGTGACCGCGTTCGGCGAGGTGCTCGTCCGACATCCGGAGGCGATGCTTGTGATCGCGGGTCGCGGGAGGATGGAGCAGGAGCTCAAACGTCAGGTCGTCGATGGCGGACTCTCGGATTCCGTCCGCTTCGCCGGATTTGTGGACGATGACAGGCTCGTCGACTACTACCAGGCCGCCGACCTCTTTGTGCTTCCGTCCATCGCCTTCGAGGGCTTCGGGATGGTGACACTGGAAGCACTGGCGTGCGGGACGCCGGCTCTCGGAACGCCGATAGGAGCAACGCCCGAGATCCTGAAGCCGCTTGCACCGCAGCTGGTGCTTCGGGGAACGAGGCCCGGGGCGCTTCGGCGAGGGATGGGCATGATACTCGAATGGCTCTCCGACGCGCGGGCCGCGGAGGAACTCCGCAGGCGGTGTCGCGAGTACGTCGAATCGGGCTTCGGCTGGGACCCGGCCGTGGATGTGTTGGAGGAGCTCATTCTCGAATTGACGGATGCCGGGAGATGCGATGGCTAGCACAGGGAAACTTCTCTGGGCGGCGCGTCGAGCGTCCGTCATGAACCCGGCGGAGCTGGCTGTCAGACTCTGGCGGGGGGTTCGGAATCGTCTCCTGCGCCCCCGGCGAGCACGTCCTCAACGTGAGATAGCATCGCTCGAGCAAGTCGTGGCGCGTCCACCGGAGGTCCTGGCGGAGGAGACCGGGAGGCTCTTGCGCGGTGCGCTGGATGGCGCGGTCCTGAAGGAGGCCTTGGTCAACATCGGGGTTTCGTCCGAGGGGGTCGTGACGGAGGCAGAGGGCATTCTGAACGGCCGGATCCGTGCATTCGGCTGGACTCGATTCGAGCTCAAGTACCCGCCGAATTGGCTCGGTGATCCTGCAACTGGAGGTACGTGGCCGCTCAGCTACTGGGCCGCACTCGATTTCCGCTTCCAGGAAGGACTGGATGATCCGCGCTACGTCTGGGAACTGAACCGGCAGCACGAGCTGGTGACGCTTGCCCGCGCGTACGTGCTGACTTCGGATATCCGGTATGCGGAGGCGGTCTGGGCGGGCATAAGGACGTGGGTGGAGCAGAATCCCCCCTTCCACGGGATAAACTGGACGAGCGCACTCGAAATCGCTCTCAGGCTCATCTCGTGGGCATTCGCCGTGGATCTCATAGGTCTTGCGGGGGCACAAGATGACGATGCAAAGATTCTGGCGCTGAGTGTCGCGTTGCAGGGGCGCCACTTGCATGATAACCTATCTGTTTACGCCTCGTCGAAGAACAACCACCTGATCGGGGAGGCTTGCGGCCTTCTTGTCGCAGGGGCGAAATTCACCTTTCTCGGTGAGGCCGAGCGCTGGGCGGTTCGTGGGCGGCGCATTCTGGAACGTGAACTGCCGCTCCAGGTGTGTGGTGATGGAGTAAGCCGCGAACTGTCGGTTCAGTACCAGAGCTTCATAATGGAGTTCGGCCTGACCGCTCTGGCGGCAGCGAGATCGACTGACCGGCCGATGAGCCGCGGTTTCCGTGAGGTGATCGGACGGATGGCGTCCTTCCTGGCTTCGATTTGCGGAGAGGCTGAGACGCCTCCTTCGATTGGGGACGAGGACGGCGGACGAGTCTACGACCTCGGCGGTGAACAGCACCGTCAGGCGTTTCGAGCGGCCGCGTGTGGAGCACTCGCCGCGGGACTTGAGAGTCTGAAACCCCGGAAATCTCGCGATCTGGAGCCGGCGATCTGGATGATGGGCCCGGAGGCAGCTTTTGGAGGACCTCCTTCCACACAGGCGGGAGGCGGGAGCCCTCGGGATCCGCGTAGTGTGGCGTTCCCCGAAGGGGGCTACTACGTTCTGAGCAGGGGCGAGCAGCACGCGGTTGTAGATTGTGGCGAACTTGGCTATCTCTCGATCGCCGCACACGGCCACGCCGACTGCCTGTCTATGTCGATGGCTGTAGGTGGACGGTGGCTGGTGGTTGATCCAGGGACCTACTGCTACCACCGCGAGCGCGAGTGGCGTGATCATTTCAGATCCACACACGTGCATAACACGGTGACCGTGGACGGTCTGAGCCAGTCTGAGATGTGCGGGCCGTTCATGTGGGGCAGAAGGGCCAGACCGCAGCCGCGCGCCTGGATATCTTCCGGACTCTTCGATCTTTTCGAAGGGGCTCATGATGGATACATCCGGAGTTGTGGGGTGATGCACCGTCGCACGATCGTGCTCACGCGAGGCGGGGGTTGGATCATCGTAGATCGGCTTGAGGGTACCGGTGAGCACCATGTGGCCGCATCGTTTCAGCTTGATACCGACGTGCGCATCACGGTGGACGACAGACGCGAGCCGGAGGAGAGAGGTGAAGGCACGGCTGACGATGCCCAGGTTATGTGGAGCGCGGATGAGCGCGTCGATCTGAGTTTCGCAGACGGCACAGGACTTGGGCTGAGCGCGTGGTTGCCCGATGGTCTGAAGTGCTCGGTGTTGAGCGGTTCGGACAAACCACGGAGGGGATGGGTCTCGCACGGATTCGGCCAAAAGGATGCGGCGCCACAGATCTCGTTCGAGGGCACACTGGAACTGCCTGGGACTCTCGTGTTCGCAGCTGTTCCGCTCGGGCACGACAGACGAGTCGAGATCGAGCGGGAGAGGGGTCTCTCGGAAGGGGGCGTCGCCATACGGTTCACGGACGGCGACTGTACTGAACGATGTTTCCTGGGAGAACCAGAACTCGCTGGGGAATCATTCAGAGGGACCTTCGGGATTGAGATATCCGGGGATGGTAGTGTGGAGGCCTCGGGTTTCGATATAGAGAAATGGAATCGCGACGGACAACCGGTAGATTTTACAGAGATCCTTAACCAGCTCGGGTAGCAGGGTGCTGACGAAAGGAGAAGCTCCAGAAATATGAGAATCAGCGTTCTCGGACTTGGATATGTTGGTTGCGTATCGGCAGCCTGTTTCACAGACATGGGTCACCACGTGATAGGCCTCGACGTGGATCCGAGAAAGCTCGAACCGATTCGAAAAGGTTTGAGCCCCATCGTCGAGCCAGGCCTGGGTGAACTGATCAAGAGCGCAGTTACGAAGGGGCTGTTGACGGTGACCGACGATTACGACGAGGCGATCACCAAGACGGAGATCTCGCTCGTGTGTGTCGGTACTCCATCGATGGAGAGCGGCAGCCCGAATCTTGAGTACACGAAGCGCGTGTGCGAGCAGATGGGGAAGATCTTTTCGCAGAAGAACGAGTTCCACACGGTGATCTTCAGAAGCACGATACCTCCCGGCACCGTCGAGAAAGAGCTGATCCCGATTCTCGAGAGTTCGTCGGGGAAGAGGGAGGGAGAGGACTTCGGAGTCTGCTTCAATCCGGAATTCCTTCGTGAGGCTTCTGCCATCAAGGATTTCTACAATCCACCGAAGATAGTGATAGGCGAGCGTACGCCGGGAAGTCGTGCGGGCGACGTGCTCCAGGAGCTTTGCGCTCCAATCGATGCTCCGCTTGTGAGAACCGAGCTCTCCGTATCGGAGATGGTGAAGTACGCTGACAACTGTTTCCACGCCATCAAGGTCTGTTTCGCCAACGAGATAGGGAATGTGGCAAAGGGACTCGGCGTCTCGGACAGCCACAAGGTGATGGAGATCTTCTGCCTGGACACGCAGCTCAATCTCTCTCCCTACTATCTGAAGCCCGGCTTCGCCTTTGGCGGGTCGTGCCTTCCGAAGGACCTGAGGGCCATTGTCCGAATGAGTCAGAGGCTTGATATCGAGTGCCCGCTTCTGAGTGCAGCGACGCCGTCGAACGAGCTGCAGATCCAGCGCGCCATCAACTACATCAGGGAGAGCGGCAAGAAGAAGATCGGCGTTCTTGGAATGAGCTTCAAAGCTGAGACGGACGATCTCAGGGAGAGCCCCATCGTTCAGGTCGTGAGCACTCTGATCGGGAAGGGATACGATCTTTGCATCTACGACGAGAACATCTCGTGGGAGGAGCTCTTCGGTGCGAATCTTGGTTTCCTGGAGAGTGAACTGCCGTACGTGCAGAGCCTCAAGGCTGCCAGCATCGATGAACTTCTGGAGAGATCCGAGGTCATCGTTGTGGCCAATACCGCCGAAGAGTTCAAGAGCGTGCCTGCCAGGATGCGCGAGGACCAGATAATGATTGACCTCGTGAGGATCGTGGAAGACACCTCAGTGGCGCGCGGAACCTACATCGGTATCGCCTGGTAGGAAAACTGGATACACGTTTCAGCTCCTACGTTCCGACGGAGACGACCGTGGAAAAGAACAAGCGAATCCTCATAATCGTCGAGAACCTCCCGGTTCCATTCGACAGGCGTGTCTGGCTTGAGTCGACGACGCTCACAGCTGCCGGTTACGGTGTCAGTGTCATCTGTCCGCAGGGGAAAGACTTCCGGGAGTCGTTCGAGGTCATAGATGGGGTCTCGATCTACCGCTATCCACCGCCGCCTCCTACGACGAATAAGCTCTCATATGCATGGGAGTTTCCCTACTGCTGGGTGACGTCTCTCAGGCTCGCCCTAAAGGTGGCGCGCAGAGAAGGCTTTGATGCGATTCATGCGTGCAACCCGCCCGACACATTTTTCCTGATCGGGTTCTTGTTCAAGCTTTTCAGACGTTCGAAGTTCGTGTTCGACCAGCATGACCTTTGTCCTGAGCTTTACCTTTCCAGGTTCGGGGGACGCCAGGCGGTCAACTTCGGGCTGCTTCGCGTTCTCGAGTGGCTCACGTATCGCACCGCGGATATGGTGATAGCGACAAACCTCTCCTACAAGGAGCATGCTTCCACAGTCGGACGGTTTCCAGAGAGCAGAATCCACGTTGTCCGGAGTGGGCCCAGGATCTCTCAGTTCACGCTCGTCGAACCGGAGGAAGAGCTCAAGAGAGGAAGGAAACACCTGGTTTGCTACCTCGGGGTCATGGCTCCTCAGGACGGACTTGACTACCTGCTCCGCTCGATCAGACACGTCGTCGATGTTGTTGATCGGAAGGATGTCCACTTCGTGCTGATCGGTTCGGGGGATTCCTTCGCCGATGTAAAGCTCCTTCGTGACGACCTCGGTCTGACCGACTACGTTGAGATGACGGGTCGCATTCCGGACGAGGATGTGAGGCGGTATCTATCGACCGCTGACGTTTGCGTCTGTCCTGACCCCAAGAACCGGCTGAACGATGTCTCCACGATGAACAAGGTCTTGGAGTACATGACTTTTGCCAAATCAATCGTCTCCTTCGATCTCAAGGAGAGCCGCTACTCCGCTCAGGATGGCGCGCTGTACGCGGTGCCCAACGACGAGATCGAGTTTGGGGAGCGGATCATACAGCTTCTCGATGATCCTGAGCTTCGGAAGAACCTGGGCAAGCAGAACCGCAAGCGCATCGAGGATCTTCTCTGCTGGGAGCACACAGGAGAGGAGATCGTCAGAGCCTACGATGCTCTGTTTGGTTTCGATACGGCTTCGGAGGAAGCGTGATGGGGGGTCCCGTCGGTTGCGTTGCTGCGGTCACATACAGATGCAACTCCAGGTGCGTCATGTGCGACATCTGGAAGCAGAATGCAGACGCTGCACGCGAACTCACTCCGGATGAGTATCGCTGGCTGCCACGGAGTCTCAGATCGATCAATGTGAGCGGCGGAGAACCGTTCCTTCGCGATGATCTGCCCGAGGTCGTTGCCGTCATGTCAGAGACGTGTCCGGGCGCCCGCGTCGTCATTTCGACCAATGGTCTCTTGCCGGAACGCACAGAAGCAGCCATTGCAGGGATCATTGAGACATCTCCAAGACGATCCGATCCCGCCGGGGCAGTAGCTGTGAGGATATCCGTCGACGGCATAGGAGAGGCACACGACCGGATGCGCGGCATTCCGGGCGCCTACGAGAAAGCGATGGAAACGGCAAACAGGCTCCAGAGACTGGGAGTCCAGGACCTTGGGCTTGCGGCGACCTTGACCAAGGACAACATCGGCGAGATCGCCAGGGTGCAGAAGAAGGCAGACGAACTCGGCATTCGCTTCGTCATGAGCGCCGCGCACAGTTCCCCGATCTTCTTCGGTGAGCACGAAGTGGAGCGTCCTCACTCGAAGGAGTCGGTGGGTGAGGTGCTCGAGCTCATGAGGAGACATCTTCGTTCGTGGCGTCCTTATGACTGGGCCAGGGCGTACTACCTGAGGGGCGTCGTCGAGTACATTCGGGGTCGACCAAGGCGGTTGCCGTGCCGCGCCGGGCTGGACTTCTTTTTTCTGGACCCTTGGGGCGATGTCTATCCCTGCAACATCGGTGGGACGAAAATGGGGAACGTGCGGGAGAGCGACTTCAGAAGCATGCAGCGAAAGACGACACGCACCGTGCGTGAATCAGTGGCGTCGTGCGATGTTCAGTGTTGGATGGTTTGCACGGTGGCACCACCAATGACCAGGCGGCCCCTGAAGCCGCTTGCGTGGATGTTTGGAGCCAAGTTCCTCGGGCTTGATACTGGCGTGGACCAGTAAGAACCTCTGGCGTTGCTGGGAGGCACGTAGTCCTGCAATGAGGATACTCACAGCAAACAAATTCTACTTCGTGAAGGGAGGCACCGAACGGTACCTCTTCGAGCTGATTCGCATTCTCGAAGAACGCGGTCACAGCGTAGTGCCATTCGCGATGGAACATCCGCTGAACGAGGAGAGTGAATACGCCGATATGTTCGTTTCACACGTCAGGTTCGATGCCCGGCGCGGAATCGGGGGCTGCTTCAGGACTGCTGCGCGAGTGATTCATTCTGTGGAGGCAAGGAGGAAGATCGAAGCGCTGGTGAGACGCACGCGGCCTGACGTGGCCCATCTTCACAACATAGCACACCAGCTTTCTCCTTCGATCATATACGGGCTGAGGGCGGAGGGTGTGCCGATAGTGCAGACGCTTCATGACCACAAGCTCATCTGTCCGAACTACCAGATGTTCGTCCACGGGCAGCCGTGTGAACGCTGCGCGGATTGGCGGTACTACAACGCGTGCGTTCATAGATGTATGCACGGCTCGGTCGTATGGAGTGCTCTGGTTGCCTTTGAGGCCTATGCTCGCAAGCTGATCGGAACGTACAGCAGGCACGTCGGCGTTTTCATAGCACCGAGCCGGTCGCTCATGGACCGCATGATAGCCCACGGTGTTGATCCGGGGAAGATAGTTCATCTGCCCCACGCGATCGAGCTGGACAACTACGAGCCTCGCTTCGAATCGGACGGCTACGCGGTCTATGTGGGTCGCCTTTCCCTCGGGAAGGGACTGGAGACGCTCCTGGAGGCTCTCGCGCTCTCTCCTGGTATTGTATTCAAGGTAATAGGGGACGGTCCTCTCGCAGATGATCTCAGGATGACAGCGGAGCAGCGCGGGCTCAGGAACGTGGAGTTCGTGGGTTACAGAACCGGCAAAGAGCTCAGAACGTTGTTGCGTGGAGCTCAGTTCGTTGTTATGCCATCGGAGTGCTTCGAGAATTCCCCGCTTGCCGTGTATGAAGCGTGCGCATACGGGAAGGCCGTGATCGGCTCGACGATGGGCGGAATTCCGGAGCTGATTGAAGATGGCGAGACGGGTCTTCTCTTTGCACCAGGTGACGTGTGCGAACTTGCATCGACGCTCGCCGCGCTCTGGAACGATCCGGAGAGATCGATTCGGATGGGCAAGGAGGCCCGCCGGCGCGCCGAGAGAGAGTACGCTCCCGATCACCACTACGAACAGATAATGTCGATCTACGAGAGGGTCATGCAGTGAAAATCGCAATGTTGGGACAGAAGGGGATACCGGCCACGTACGGCGGAATCGAACGCCACGTCGAAGAACTGTGCATGAGACTCGTGGACAGGGGGCACGATGTGACGGTCTACTGCCGACCTTACTACACGAAGATCAGGGGTGACTACCGGGGCATACATATGGTGACCGTCCCGAGCGTACGAACGAAGCATCTTGACACGGCGACACACTGCGCCTTGGCCCTCCCGCACATTCTGGCCAACGGCTATGACATCGTTCACTTCCACGCGCTGGGACCATCGCTTTTCGCGAATCTCCCGCGACTGCGAGGCATGAAGAGCGTCGTCACGGTGCACGGCCTCGACTGGCAGCGTGAGAAATGGGGAGCTTTCGCCACCTGGATCCTCCGAAGGTGCGAGCACACGTCGATCTTCTATCCCGACAGGACGATTGTGGTCTCCAAGGCCCTTAGGGACTACTTCGGGGAGCAATATGGGAAGATAGTCACCTACATCCCGAACGGCACGGTCCTGCCGCATGTGCGGCAGGCCGAGCAGATAAAGGCGATGGGGATAGAGCCAGGGAAGTACGTGCTTTTCGTCGGCCGCCTCGTTCCTGAGAAGGGCTGTCACTATCTCCTGGACGCATACCGACAGCTCGATACCGATATCGAACTTGTGGTGGCAGGCGGCACCAGTTTCTCAACGGAGTACGTGGAGCAACTCCACGCGATGGGAGGGGATCGAGTGCGCTTCCTCGGGTATGTCTACGGTGATCTGCTCGATGAGCTGTACTCGAATGCGAGGATCTTCGTCCTTCCGTCTGATCTCGAGGGTCTTCCGATTGCACTTCT
>JAUWBY010000128.1 GCA_030609605.1 Candidatus Eiseniibacteriota bacterium | reverse complement strand
CGTAGACGGAGCTACGGGACTCATAGCGCGTCCGGGGGATGCGGAGGAACTGGCTGAGTGCATCGTGGCGCTTCTGACGGATCGGGAGCGAGCGAAGCGCATGGGGGCAGCGGGCCGGAGCCGGGCTGAGAAGATCCTCTCCAGGGAAGCGTTCTCGTCTTCGCTGACGTGCGTGCTCGATCGCGTGGGAATCGGAGCACAGGGAGGGATTTTGTGAGGGTGTTCGATGGGGGAGCGGTGAGCGTCTGAACGACACCGGGGAGCAACAGGGATGAGCACTCCCGACATCATCTGTCTTTCAACGAACCACTGGACCGGGCTTCCGACCAGCAAGCAACACCTTATGTCAGTGCTGGCCAGAACTGGACGTGTTCTCTACGTAGAGCCTCCCTTGGACATCTTCTCCGTCCTCGGACGCCGACGCCAATGGAGCAAGTTGAGCGGAATGAGAGAGGTCCAGGAGAGGCTGTGGGTTCTGTCTCCCGTAGTTGTCGTCGATAGCTCATTGCCGAGGAAGAGGGTTACCTTCCATCGAGGTTTTCTGCCGACCGTGGCGAGGGCAGCAGAGAGGCTCGGGTTCGAGAACCCCGTCGTCTGGTGTTTCTCACCGGAGCACATCGTCTATGCGGGAGGTCTCCGGGAGTCCATCCTCGTCTATCACGCCGCGGATGAGCCAGCGGGCCTCAGCCGTGATCCGCATACGACACGGATGCTCGAACGGGAACTGATGGAACGCTCGGATATCATCTTTGTGGCCTCGCAGGCGCTCTATGAGGCGCGGACCGGATTCGGCAACGTCCACAGACTCCAGAACGCAGCCGACGGTGCGCACTATGGACGCGTACTCGTCGGGAATGCGTCTGCTTCGGTCGACGCCTTCTTGAGGACGCTTCGGAAGCCACGGCATGTACCGTCTGAGCTCGCCGGCCTTGACGGGCCCATCATACTGTATGGTGGCGCTGCGTATGGGTGGTTCGACTTTGAGCTGGTCGCGAACCTCGCCACTATGCGGCCGGACTGGAACCTGGTCATGGTTGGTCCCTCCGAGCGTTCTGCTCCTCCGCCTGGTGTGCTGAGTGTGGGGCGGAAGCGCTACGATGAGTTCCCATGGTACGTTGCGGCCGCGGACGTCGCGATCCTTCCTTTGAGGATTGGTTCTCACACGAGGAATTGCGATCCGATCATTCTCTTCGAGTACCTGCTCTGCGGGAAGCCGGTTGTTGCGACACCGTTTCCAGCCGCTTCCGAGCATGGGGATCTCGTCATCAGGGCGAGTGATGCCGCCGGTTTCGCGAAGGCCATTTCCTCTATCCTGGATAAGGGTACGTCTCCGAAGCTGATCAGAAGAAGGGTGGAGTATGCGTTGGACAATACGTGGGAGAAGCGCGCTGAAGCGGCCCTCGGATTTATAGAGAAGGCTAGGGAGAAGATGCGATGACCGCGACGGGACAGGGGGCGACCGTGCCTTCCGTGCACGGGCGGGCACGAGGCGTGTTCGACGCGCTCCAGTCGTTTGGTCTCGTCGTGCTCCTGATCGGCCTTCCCTTCTCTGAAGCGGCAAAGAGCGCAGGTCTGGCTCTCGCGGTGGTTGGGTTTGCCGGGAAACTGGTACTTGGTCACAGGCCACGACTTGGGACAGGCGGCGTTCTCGCAGCGCTCGGGGTCTACTTCGTCGCTGCCACATTGTCGGTCGTCATGGCGGAGCCTGAGATGCGGAGGCCTGGCGAACTCATTACGCTGGCAATGACCATCTCTCCATTCCTTCTTGTTCTCGATTCGGTCGTCTCGCGCCCGTCACGGCGTCTGTTCTTCGTCGGAGCGATTCTGACAGGGGCAGTCGTGGCTCTGCTGTTATGGTACGGCAGCTACGATTCGGGGTCCTTCTACCGACTCAGTCTCGGTTCCATAGAGAACCCGGTGTCGGCGGGGGAGTACTTGGCCATCTGCCTTGTTCTGGGGATAGCCGTTCTCTTCGCCGAGATGCGCGCGTCCCTGGCGGGGCCAATCATGGCCTTCGTCGTGGGCTCGACTGGAATCGCGCTCGCGCTGACACAGTCGCGAGGCGCCCTCCTTGGAGCGATATGCGGTGTTGCTTTCGTTGTCGGAGGCACGATACGGAAGCGGAGGTATGTGGTGTCGGTGATAGCAGTCGCCGTGGTCGGGATCCTGGCGTTCGCAGCGGCGAAGCCCGACTCGAGGATCGCAGAGGGTCTCGACCTACGATCGAGAAACACGCAGGCGAGGCTGGAGACGTGGTGTCAGAGCGCCGGCTTCATCCAGGAGCGGCCTCTCACGGGGCACGGCCTGGGCAGTTTTTCGTTCCTCGGCGTTACGTATTTCGACGGTCAGGTCGTGGAGCACCCGGTGAATGCGCACAATGTGTGGATCAACAGCCTGGTGGAGACCGGGATACTGGGCGTAGTCGCGTTGCTCGTGTATCTGGTGCTGGTGTTGAGAGGAATAGGTGGCTCACTCAGACGCGCAGCTCACCCACTTGACAGGGCTCTCTCAACGGGAGCCCTTGGAGGAGTCATTGTCTCGCTCGTGGCTGGGCTCACGGCCGTCTCTGTTGATGCGGAGCCAGGGATCCTCTTGTTCACGATCGCGGCCATCGGTATCAGCGGGCCGGGTTTTAGGAACGCTGAGGTGGGGGAGGTGCGGGATGTCGCGTGATAGACTTGCGGTGTTTCTCGACAGAGACGGTGTGTTGACCGTTGAGCGGAGCTACATCACTCGTCCGGGTGAACTCGAACTCATACCCGGGGCCGGCCGCGCGGTCGGAGCCCTGAACAACGCAGGTGTTTGCACCGTCGTAGTCAGTAACCAGTCTGCCGTCGCCAGGGGGCTGATGACTGAAGGAGATCTGGCGGCTGTCCACAGTCGTCTCGAGGAGCTCCTTGAAGGAGAAGGCGTATTCCTCGATGCTGCGTACTACTGTCCCAATCTTCTCGGCGCGCGCGTGGCGCGATTCGCGCGCGACGATTCCTGCAGGAAGCCACACACGGGGATGCTCGAACAGGCGGCGCGTGACATGGGAATCGACGTCACGACTTCCTATATGATAGGAGACCAAGTGACGGACATCGAGCTCGCAAGACGCGCCGGACTGACTGGTGTACTCGTGCTGACCGGAAAGGGCTGCGAGACTCGGGCGGTTCTCGGCGAGCGAGGACTTGAGGTCGATCACGTCGCAGTCGATATCGGTGCGGCTGTTTCATGGATACTCAACCATATGGAGAAGCGATGACAAGGCGGGAACACAAATGCGCTGCGGCCGTCACCCGGACTCCCATCGTCGTCAGGGTGGTGACCTCCGGCTGGATGGCGCTGCCCGTGCTCATCGCTCTGATGACTTCGCTCGCCGTGCTGTGGGCACCTCTGCCTGCGGGTGGAGCGGTCGATAGCAGTGTGGTACCCACAGCCCTTGTGGCGAACTGCGAGCCGACGACGCCACCGTTCGGCATAGGGGAACGGCTGGTCTTCGATATCAAGTACGGTTTCGTGCACGGCGGGACGGCCGTGATGAGCATCCCGGAGATGGTGTGGCACCGTGGTTACCCCTGCTACCGCATCGTTTCCATCGCGGAGTCGAACTCATTCATATCCGCTTTTTTCCCTGTCAGGGACGTTGCGGAATCGCTGCTTGATGCCCGGCAGATGGTGTCCAGGAAGTTTGAGAAGCACCTCAGCGAAGGCAACTTTCGTGCCCACGATCTGATACTGTTCGACCACGACCGGCACATCGCCATCTACCCGAAAAAGGGGCGCATCGTGCCGCTTGCTCTCAATGCGCAGGACATACTGTCGTCGCTCTACTATGTGAGAATGATGAAACTTGAGGTCGGCAGTTCCGTGTCTATCGAGAACCATGCCGACAAGAAGAACTACCCGCTCGAGATCAAGGTACTGCGCCGCGAGCGGGTGAAGGTCCCGGCTGGAGAGTTCGACTGCATCGTTGTGGAGCCGGTGATGCGAACGGGTGGGCTCTTCAGTCAGAAGGGGAGGTTGTGGGTCTGGATGACCGATGATGAAGTTCACATGCCGGTGCTCATGAAAAGCAAGATCGCCATTGGTTCCATATCCGCTGTTCTCAGGAGCTACGAGCACGCGGAGCACATCCGATCGCAGTTTCCCTAAGGAGGTCGCATGTCATCACGCTTTCCGGAAGTCGATCTGACGAAGCTCAACAGAGTCTCGATAGAGGCACGGGGTGGCACAGTCAATGTGGACAGCTTCGTGCATCCCGTCGAACCCGGTCCGGAGATCGATGGTCTCCTCTCCATGATTCCCGGAATCTTCGCGGGTGCCGATTTCAAGACGGCGGTGGCTGCCGTCGCTTCCTCGGGACTCGCGGGACGACCAGGACTCGCGATGTTCGGCGCGCACTTCATCAAGTGCGGGCTGAGTCGTCTCCTGATCGATCTTATGGAACGCGGCGTTGTGACGGCCGTTGCGATGAACGGAGCTTGCGCCATCCACGACTACGAAATCGCCATGTGGGGTGTGACGTCGGAAGATGTCGCTGCAGGGCTGGAGGACGGGAGCTTCGGTATGTGCGCCGATACTGCGGACGGTATCAATGGCGCGATACTGGAGGGAGTGGAGCGGGGAGCCGGTTTCGGTGAGAGCATTGGAGAGCGCATCGTCGGCGACCGCGGCCCGCATCTTGACGCCAGCATACTCGGTCGTGCGTACGAGCTCAAGATACCCGCAACCGTGCACGTCGGTATGGGGACCGACATCATTCATCAGCACGCATCTGCGGACGGCGCAGCGATCGGAGAGGCGAGTCTCCGGGACTTCCGGATCCTGGCGCGTGTGGTTGGTGAGTTGGGGGACGGGTGCGTTCTCAATATTGGTTCCGCAGTCATTCTGCCGGAAGTGTTTCTGAAGGCGCTCTCAGTAGCGCGAAATCTCGGATTCGTAGATGGGGAGCTGACCGCGATCTCGATGGACATGAACGAGCCCTACAGAGCGCTCACCAATGTTGTCAGGAGGCCGACAGCCTATCGCGGCACAGGGATTGCACTTAGAGGTCGTCATGAACTTCTCTTCCCGCTCTTCTGGGCGGCGGTGACCCGGGGCATCGAGCGGGGCACGACGCGATAGCCAATAGATGTTGACATCAGACAAAGCTTGTGATACACTGGCATTGAAGGTCAGGATAGAAGAAGGGCCGATTCCAAGCGCGAAAGGACTCGCATCGCACCATTGCTAAGGGCTTTTTCTCAAGTCTGACAGTGCATTGAGTAACGTGCATGGGCATGCCATCCGCAACGAGCGGGGTATTGTCGTTTGTGTCAGACGGGACTCGCCCTTGGCTGATGAAGAACCTAACGAATTCCGGCCGGGTGTGTCCCAGTGAGACACCCGGTCTTTCTTGTATGCCGGTCTTGACCAAGGCACAGTCCTGGCGCAGCAGGAACGATAGGAAAGCCGGCGGAAAGACATCGAGACGTGCTCGCATGATGGGAGTAGAGCTTTGTACTTCGTCGATGAACGATTCGGATATGGAACCATCGAAGAACTCACGCGGGGCGATGTCGAGCGGGACAGCCTGGTGCGCGGCGAGATCTATAGACGGTTCGTGAAGCGGCCTTTCGACGTGATCGCAAGCCTTGCCGGTCTCATTCTGCTCTCACCTTTCTTTCTGGTGATCTCCCTTCTGATCAAGCTCGACTCGCGTGGCCCCGTGCTCTTCAGCCAGTCGCGCGTCGGGAAGGATGGTCGGGAGTTCGCGTTTCTGAAGTTCAGATCTATGGTGGTAGATGCTGAGGCGCAGAAGCACACACTCATGCACCTCAACGAACTCGATGGCCCAGTCTTCAAGATCAGTGACGACCCACGCATAACGCGCATCGGTTGTTTCCTGAGGAGAACAAGTTTCGACGAGTTTCCACAACTGATCAATATCCTCAAGGGCGATATGAGCTTGGTCGGTCCGCGCCCCCCGCTTCCCGGCGAAGTAGAGAAGTACGAAGGCTGGCAGCGCGAGAAACTGTCGGTGCTCCCCGGGATCACGTGCCTATGGCAGATCAGTGGCAGGAACCACATCGGGTTCACGGAATGGATGAGGCTGGACATCGACTACATCAGACGGCAGTCGCTGGCGATGGATTTGAGGATCCTCGCCAGAACATTGCCGGCTGTGCTCATGAGAAAGGGAGCGTACTAGAAAGAACTGACTCGAGGAATCAGGTGCTGTGCTAAGACATCAAGGATCCGGCAGCGGGTGCGTCACGAGCAATCCCTACTCACACCGCAACGCTGCCGGATTCCCGTGTTTTGTCAAGATTGGTTTGCGTTGACAGTGTACGCGCACTCGAATAGACTCCCTAATTGCTACCGTAGGCCCCGTCGGTTCACTGACTGGGTAGCAGAACCGGGACTCGGATGGTGGGTCGAACAACTGACAGAACAGGGAAGCGCTCAGGCTCGGCTTCTGGGTTTCTTCCTCTTGCCGCCGTTGTCGCACTCGGTGGGCTTCTGCGTTTCCATGGAATAGGTGCGCAGAGTCTCTGGGTGGATGAGCTCTTGAGCATCAAGGCTGCGTGCATTGGGAGAGGACTATCTCCGGTCGCTGTC
>JAUWBY010000364.1 GCA_030609605.1 Candidatus Eiseniibacteriota bacterium | reverse complement strand
GGTTCCCGCAAGCCCGGCGCTGCCATCGTCGGTGGCGATCTCCCTTCTCAACCGTCCATCCGGAGTTGCTTCCGGAAGCAGGTTGTGCAGAAGATGGTCGCGGTCTCTCGCGCCGACGAGCATTGTGAGAGACTCAGGCCGTTGCGCCAACCGTTGTGCCAGGAGGCGCACTCCCGCGACGCCCACACCGCCGGCTACGATCACGGCCGGAGCGCCCGAAGGCGGTATTGTAAAGCCTCGTCCGAGTGGTCCCAGGATCGAGACCGCCGTTCCGACGGGAAGAGCGGACAGCGCGCGTGTTCCCTCTCCCCGGAGTTCTATGAGGAGTTCAAGTAGGCCGGCCGCCGGGACTCCGGCAACGGAGAAGGGGCGCCTGAGCGCAAGATCAGCCAAGGCATCCAGATGGACAAACTGGCCCGGTTCCGGTGAATCGAAATCGTCGCCGACGCTACACGTCAACAACAAGCTTGTTTGACTCGGCCGCTCGTTTGCCGTGATCCTCGCCACTGTTGTGCGCGGTTCCAAGGTCCTCCTCGAATACCACCTCTCCGTCGTGGATGGTCATGAGAACGCGTCCAGAGAGCGTGTTTCCAATGAACGGTGAATTCCTGGACAGCGAGTGTAGCCAGTCGCCGGTGACTTCGACCTTGCCTTCAGGGTCGAAGACCACGATGTCTGCAGCTGCCCCCGTCGCCAGCGTTCCCGCCGTGATTCCGAGCGCGCGCGCCGGTTTGATTGTCATAAGTGCAATGGCTTTCCCGAGGGAGAAGATGCCAGTGTCAACCATGTGGGTGATGGTCAGAGGGAGCAGTGTCTCCATTCCTACCATGCCGGGGGGTGCCGCGTCAAACTCCACCTGCTTTTCCTCAAGAGAGTGTGGGGCGTGATCGCTTGCCACGGCGTCGATAGTCCCGTCCCGGAGCCCTTCCCTGATCGCCTCCACATCGTCTGCTGAGCGTAGAGGTGGGTTGACACGCATACTCGTGTCGTAGCTCCTGACGTCATCGTCGGTCAGGCAAAAGTAGTGAGGACATGTCTCGCAGGTCACGGCTATGCCGTCCGCCTTCGCGCGCCGAACAAGCTCTACGGAACCTCGCGTAGAGACGTGTGCTATGTGGAGTCTGGCGCCGGCGGATTTCGCCAGCAGGATGTCGCGCGCTACGATCGCCTCCTCAGCTACGGCTGGGATCGGCGACAAGCCGGACCTCGTTGATGCGAGGCCTTCGTGCATCGTTCCCGATCCGACCAGGGCCTGATCCTCGCAGTGTGCGATGATAGTCCGTCCAATCATGGTTGCGTACTGCAGAGCTCTTCTCATGACATTCGCGTCGGCTACGGACCTCCCGTCGTCGGAGAAGGCGACGGCCCCGGCCTCGGCCAGCTCACCCAGTGGCGCGAGCGTCTTGCCCTCCCTACCGACCGTGATCGCCGCTATCGGGTGAACGTTGGCAAGTCTGCCGCGGGAGCTGACGTACTCTACCCATGCCGGAGTGTCGATAGTGGGCTCGGTGTTCGGCATTGCTGCGAGAGTGGTTATTCCCCCGTGGACGGCCGCGCGGGTCCCACTCTCCACGGTCTCCTCGTGTTCCCTGCCCGGTTCCCTCAGGTGAACGTGCATGTCGACGAGTCCTGGTGCGACCACGCCCCCGGGGACTTCCACGATCCGTGTCTCATCATCGGCTACGATACCCACCGCCCGCGCGACGATGACACCATCTGCGATGAGAAGATCGATTCGCTCGTCGGTGGCTGTCGCCGGATCGATCAGACGCATACCTCTCAGCAGTATCTTCCTCATGCGCCCACCTCCGCGAGGATGTCTGGTTCTTCCACTTGATTCGGCGCTCGGACCATCGAGAGCAGGTAGAGTATCGCCATGCGCACCGCAACTCCGTTCGTGACCTGCTCCAGAATCACAGAAAGATCACCGTCTGCCACATCGGGTGCTATCTCGACCCCTCTATTGATGGGTC
>JAUWBY010000105.1 GCA_030609605.1 Candidatus Eiseniibacteriota bacterium | reverse complement strand
ATTGTGGCGCTCGCCGCTTCGGCTGCCATCTGCGTGGCAGTGAGTGCTGCGGAACCTCGGTACGATCGTCCACTGGAGGGATTCGGCGCCGACACGCCGGGGGGGTCGGGCGGTGAACCATACGAAGTCACTTCGCTCAGCGACTCCGGGCCGGGGACACTACGTGACGCTGTGTCCGTGTCGAACCGTGACGTCTCGTTCTCCGTCGCGGGCACCATCGAGTTCGAGAGCACTCTCCGGATCTCCGGACATCACATCACGATCGACGGTTCCACGGCCCCCGATCCGGGAATCACCATAATGGCCGCGCACTCCGGCGTCCTCGGGGCGCTTCTCGATATCAAGTACGCCAACGACATCATCGTACGCCACCTGCGCGTTCGCGACGCACCCGATACAAACACCGGCGACAACCTCCGGATATGGCGTGATTCCTACAATGTCGTGATCGACCACTGTTCGTTCAGTGGCGCAGGCGATGGCAATGTCGACATCTGTTACGATGCTCACGACGTCACGCTGCAGTGGTGCATCCTCGCTAACACGGCCAAGAACTCACTCATCCCCGAGGGGTGCTACAACATCTCGCTTCACCACAACCTCTACACGTGTGGCGACGAGCGCAACCCGCAAATCGACCGGTCAACATTCGTCGACATGGTCAACAACGTGATCCATGGATGGGCCGGCAACTACGGCACGAGAGTAAGGAACTCGGGAAGTGCCAACATTGTGAAGAACTACTACGTGCCGGAGTCGTGGAGCGATCTGTCAGACGCCATCGTCATCGATGCCTCTGCAGGACCCGTCCATATGGTGGGAAACGTCTTCCCGCCTGAGTGTCCGGCAACCGGAACTACCGGCACGCTTCTCACCGCTCCCCCGGTAACCGAGATAGATCCGGAGGACGCGCTTCTCGCAGTGCTCGCTGAGGCCGGCGCCTTCCCCAGAGATGCTATCGACGGCGGCTGTATCACAGATGTGGCGGCGAACCCCGTCGAGCCCACATCGTGGGGTCAGATCAAGGCCATGTATCGCTGAGACCCACCCACACTCCCCGCAAACATCCCGCTGGAAGCATCGCGGCTGCTGGACCTACTCCGGCTCCGGTGCAGCCACGGGGTCACGCGGCACGGTCGCGAAGTGACGATGGAACCGGATCGTGGCGATAGCGATGATGCAAAGGTAGATGCCGAGCGTCCAGAAGAACGGAGTGCCTATCGATGGAACGGCGGCATACGCAAGATTGGAGCGGAAGACCACCTCTGCCACCGCGATCAGGAACACGAGCGTGGCCGCGGCCATCCACAGTACATAGATCGCCACCACCTGCCACGTCGCGTCCCGGCGCTCCGCCGCGAACCAGTAGCCGCGGTGCGGCAGATTGATAAGAGATGTCGGGAGCCGCTTCTGTAGGAAGATCGGCAGCAGTAGAACGATGAGCATGCCGATCTCAACGAGGGCATAGGTGGTGAAGAAGGAGTCCTTTGCAGTCCACGAATCCGCCTGCATGCTTACCCCGAAGTGTGTCGCCATGGGATCCGGCATCAGGGGGTAGTAATGCCTGAGTTGGAGCGTCGCCCCGATGAGCAGGACGAGTATGACAAGGAGTATGACACTCGCGTTCTTCATGGAATCCCTCCAGTCTGTTCAGAGCGTGAGGCACGCCTCGGCAGCGAGCCAGAAGAGTTTGGCGCCGACCGATTCACGCGAATGCCATCCCCGAACGTCCCATTCGGAGCCGCTCACATCGTCAGCGCCGTAGAGAACCTGCGCGAAGACCGCTCCACGGAACTCCGCGACCGCGAAGAAACCGGCCGCTTCCATCTCGACCGTGAGACAGCCCTCCGACCTGCGAAGCGCAACCTTCTGCGGCGTCTCGCGATAGAAACCGTCGGTCGTCCACGTCTTGCCGATGAGGAAAGGAATGTTGTGCTTCTCGCAGGCAGCCTTGAGCGCTGCGACTCCATCCGGGTGCGCGGCCACGTCCCGAGACGGAGGCACATAGTGATAGGAAAGACCGTCGTCGCGGACCGCTGACTCCGGGATCACGGCGTGGCCGAAGGTGATCTCGCGATCAAGCACGCCGGCGCTCCCGCATGCGATGAACTTCCTGCACCTGAACGCGATTATCTCCTCGAGCATGGCGCCCGCGAAGGCTGATGTAATGCCTGGGAGAAAGACAGCCAGGCGCTTCCCGTCCACATCGAGTTCGTAGACGGGGTGGCGTCCCATCTCGGACTTCATGCAGGCGACCTCTCGGGCGCGCCCGCTGTCCACGAGCTCGTCAATGACGTCGCGAAAGAAGCAGGGAACGCAGTGCTCGGGCACGTCGCACGCCTTGATCTGTTCGGACGGTTCGATGACGGCCGGCCTCGTCGGATCGAACTCGAGGATGGGATAGTCGCGGCGGTCCACAGAAAACCTCCTTGGGGCAGTACGGCGATCACGGGGTCCGACCCAGTCATGGACAGCACCAGCGTCAGCCACAATGCCTACAGAATAGCGTCTGGACGCCGCAAGCGCGAGGGATTCCGGCAGGGGAGAAGGCATGCTCAGTAAGACCCCGCCTCCTGCCACGATAGCCGCGGCCATTGCATCGGCCTGACATCGGAATGCCTCTCTCACAGATGTCCCGCCACGGTCCCCGCTTGAGCGCCGTACCTGCGCGTCCAGCAAGTGTCGGCTTCCCCCTACCCCGTACACCTTGCCACCCATGCGCCAGGGCGCTATCATATATGATCAGCCAAAGATAACCGTGGGAGCTATGAATGCCGGCGAATCTGCCACCTCCATACAAGAAGGCCGAACAGCGTTTCCGCGAAGCCGTGACGACCGCAGACAAGATCGCGGCCCTCCAGGAGATGATGGCCATCTGCCCGAGGCACAAGGGCACAGATCACATCCGCGCGCACCATAGGAAACAGTTGTCAAAGCTCCGCCAGGAGCTGCAGCAGGACCGAAAGAAAGGGCGGTCCGGTCCTTCCTATCACATCCCGAAGGAGGAGAGCCCTCAGGTCGTCCTCATCGGAAGCCCGAACGTGGGCAAGTCTCAGATAGTGGCGGCGACGACAAACGCCACACCCGACGTCGCGAATTACCCATTCACGACGAGGATCCCGCTCCCGGCGATGATGCCGCACGAGGATGTCTTCATTCAGCTCGTGGACATCCCCCCTATCTCACCCGATCACACGGACACGTGGGTCCCGGAAATCATCCGAAACGCCGACGCTGCGATCTTCGTTGTCGATCTTTCCAGGGATGACTGCATCGACATGTTCCAGTTCGTGCGCGGCGCGCTTCTCGAGAAGGGAATCCGGTTGTCTCCGGTCCACGACCCAGCGGAGGATGAACCCACGCGGAACGTCAAGCCGACGATCGTCGTCGCCAACAAGCTCGACAGCCCGAAGGCGAACGACAACCTCGAGTTTCTGAGGGAAGTGCTCGGTGATGAGTTTGTGATCATCCCGGCGTGCGCGGAGATGGGCAATGGCCTCCCTGAGATGAAGGAGGCACTCTACAAGCTCCTCGACGTCGTGCGAGTCTACAGCAAGGTCCCAGGCAAGGAGGCGGAAATGAAGAAGCCGTTCATTGTGCCTCGGGGAAGCACGGTTCTGGATGTGGCTATTAAGATCCACCGCGAGTTCGGCGACCACCTGAAGTCGGCGCGCATATGGGGTTCCGGCAAGTTCGACGGCCAGATAGTCGACGCGGAGCACATTGTTGAAGATGGTGACATACTGGAGATACACGTAGACATCGCAGACATCTAGCCTCTACGGATGGGAACAGGGGCGGTGAGGAGAACTGTATGAGTGCAAAGCAGCTTATCTACGGACCGACCTTCGAAGAGATGCTCTACCCCGACCGCATCGATCCGGAGATTCGCGCGAAGGCTCTGAAGGCCGCGAAAGACGACCCGCTCAGTCCGTGGAATCTGTACAACATCACCTGGAGAAACCCGGAGGGGCGCATCTACTACATCGTCCTTCCGAAGGAGCTCACGCAGGTCGATGCGAACATCGTCGTTCTCTACAGCAAGGACTTCCCAACAAGAAGCCACAAGGTCGGTGCGACATACTCCGTCTGCTTGGAACACCAGCTCACAGGTGACATCGACCCCAGCGTGCATACGCTCGTATGGCCGTCGACCGGCAACTATGGGATCGGAGGCGCTTACGTCGCTCCACGGATGGGATTCGACACGCTCGTGCTCCTGCCGGAACTGATGAGCAAGGAGCGCTTCGAGCAGATTGAGTGGTTCGGCGCACGCTACGAGAAGACGCCGGGGTGCGAAAGCAACGTCAAGGAGATCTACGACCGCGCCAACGAGCTTCGCAAGGACCCGAACAACCGCATCATGAACCAGTTCGAAGAGTTCGGGAACTACCGCTTCCATTACCACTGCACCGGCAACTCGTGCATCGAGGTGGCACAGGAGCTTGGCTCGAAGAACATCGGCAACGGACAGATCGCGGCTTTCGTGTGCGCTATGGGCTCAGCCGGCACCATAGCCGCCGGCGAGCGCATCAAGCACGAGTTCCACGACGCCCTCACGGTAGGTGTCGAGCCCATCCAGTGCCCCACCATGTATTGGAACGGCTACGGTGGACATGACATCCAGGGCATAGGCGACAAACACGTCACGTGGATTCACAACGTCTTCAACATGGACGCCATCATGTGCATCGACGACATGGAGTCCAAGAAGGGTCTCCAGCTCCTCACGGAGGAGCCGGGCTGGAAGGTCCTGGCGAACCGCTACAATGTGCCCGAAGAGAGCATCCGCGAGATGAACGAGATCATGGGTATCTCGGGTGTCTGCAACGTGCTTGCGGCCATCAAGACGGCTAAGTACTACCGCATGCGGGATCACCAGTGCGTCTTCACCGTAGCGACCGACACGATGGACCGTTATCACTCCGTAATGAAGCAGCTTGACGACATCTACGGGACCATGGACGAGACGGAGGCCGCCGTCCGTATGGGGTCCATCTTCCACGGCGCGAAGCTCGATTGGATCAGCGAAGCAACGCAGCACGTGAAGCAGAACTGGTTCAACCTGAAGTACTACACATGGGTCGAGCAGCAAGGCAAGTCGGTCGAGGAACTCGACGCGCAGCGCTATCCCGAGTACTGGATAGCCCAGCAGGAGCGCGCACACGAGATAGACGGAATGCTCAGACAAGCGCGAGGGTTCTAGGCTGGTACACAGCGAGTGAGGCCGGCGCCGGTCCGCGGGAACTTCTGTGGCTCCACGGCCCCTCATGGTGTAGGGTGACAAACAAGATCACATGGAGGTTCGCTTCCGGGAGGCCGCTGATGAAGCTCGCACCTATTGTGATGATCACACTCGCCATCGCTGTGGTTGCCATTCCCGCCGGGGCACAGTCCATCACCGTAGATGCCTCGGGCAAGGGCGACTATCTCACCATCCAGGAAGGCCTCGACGCAGCGGTTGAGGGTGGCGAGGTTGTCGTCGTCGCGGGCACATACACCGGCGACGGCAACCGCGACCTCGATTTCGGTACAAAGAAACTCACACTCATGAGCACCGGAGGAGCAAGCGAGACCATCATCGACTGTGAGGCCGAGCATAATCACCGCTGCATCGATTTCAACGGCGGAGGACAGGACACAACGTATGTCATCGATGGCTTCACCTTCGCCAACGGAAGAATGGTCATTTCCGGCAGCGATGGTGCGGGAATCAGATGCGACGGCGCCAGTCCCCTGTTCCTCAATTGCATCTTCAGCAATAACACATGCTCCGGGCAGTTCGGGGGCGCGGTGTTCTGTGACGACGCGGCTTCACCTGTCTTCCGGGACTGTACCTTCGATGAGAACGGGGCGCAGAAAGGCGGAGCCGTCTACTGCGACAACACGTCACGACCCAAGTTCTCTGACACAACATTCACCGGGAACTTCGGCGGTGACGAGGGTGGCGCCGCATACTTCGGATGGCAGTGCGACGCCCAATTCAGGCGCTGCACGTTCTCAGAGAACATCACGGAACTGGCAGGCGGAGCGGTGACGTGCTCACGGGCCACACCCTGGTTCCTCAACTGCACGTTCATCAGAAACACAGGAGACGTCTGGGGAGGCGCCGCGCATATCACCGACGGCTCCTCACCGACCTTTGTGGGTTGCACATTCGTATCCAACAGTGGCTCTGAAGAGGGAGGAGCTGTTCACGTCAACACAAGTTCATATCCGAGCATGTGGAACTGCATCTTCGCCTTCACAGCCGAGTCCGACGATTCAGTCATCTACGTCGATGTTAGTAGCGGCGTAGACATCCAGCGCTGCTGCTCCTACGGCAATGCTCCGGGTAACACCCTCCCGGGCGCCCCGACAATCGACTATATCATCACCGACCCGCTCTTCTGTGACGTCACGATAGACGACCTGACGCTGGCGTCGGATTCCGAATGTCTGCCCGGCCACAATGAGTGGAATGCCCTTATCGGTGCTCACCCATGGGGCTGTGAAGAATCCCCCGTCCGGAGGACATCCTGGGGCGCCATCAAGGCGATCTACAGGTAGAGATAGCCGGAGAACTGCGGACCCGGCCAACTTGTTATCACATAGGTTGTTACAGGGACCGGTCGACCACACGGCGGCCGGTTCCCTGCGTTGCGCGCCGATAGAGTTTGACAATGAGCACGCAAATCGCTAAAGTATGAATAGGCTTACTTTCTGTGAGGGAACATGCTTTCCGTCCGCGCGACAGATTATCTGGAGACCATCTACCTCCTCTCGCTCAAGCACGACACGGTTGGGATCTCCCAGGTTGCCGCCGAGAGGGATGTGACGATCCCTACGGCCCGGTCCGGCGTGGTCAGGTTGAAGAGAAATGGGTTGGTCCGCCAGGAACGCTACGGGAAGGTCGTGCTCACAGAGGAAGGACGCCTCCGGGCGGTGGAAATCTACAGAACCCACACCTTGCTCTTTCGCTTCCTTCACGACACGCTGGGAGTAGAAAGAGAAAGAGCTGATGCCGAGGCGTGCAGGCTGGAGCACGATCTCAGCGCAGACACCGTTGCGAAACTCGTCAGATTCATGGAGAAGGATCGATAGGAAATGATGCAGACGTTTGTCCTTGGGGCCGTTCTCGTCGGAGCCGTGCTATGGCTCGCCAGGCGCGTGTGGATATCGACCCGGCCGATCGATGGCTCTCACGCCGGCGCTCCGTGCGCAGATTGCCTTCATGCATCGTCTTGCACTGTCTCTACCGACGATCCAACCAGGAACAGAGAGGATTGTGATGCGTCCGAGTGAAGCAGTATCTCTCAGCAGCCTCTCCCCCGGTGACGGGGCGCTCGTCGTGGATGTCCGCGGCGAGGGTGCGTTCCGGCGCAGGCTGCTTGATATGGGATTTGTGAATGGGACTTTTGTCCGCGTTGTGAAACGTGCGCCACTTGACGATCCCATCGAGTACTGCATCGGCGGTACTCATATCACGCTTC
>JAUWBY010000024.1 GCA_030609605.1 Candidatus Eiseniibacteriota bacterium | reverse complement strand
GAGATCGAGGCCCACTCTTCGTTCGAAATACCGTCGACAAGATCATTCGGATCCAGAGCGGGCAGAGAGGCGAGCACCAGCACCCCTCCGCTTCGAGGAGCGATGGCCACGATCGCTCCTCCGTCGTAGCGTGACAGTGCTTCCTCCGCGGCTATCTGTGCCGGTGCGTCCAAACTGAGAATGAGGTTGCTTCCGGGTCTCGCCGGACGCGAAGGCCCGTCTTGGAAGGGATACAACTCTCGGCCTACGGCGTCACAAACCCAGTACTCGGCTCCATCGCGGCCCCGCAGCATGAACTCGTAGCGATCTTCGACGCCGGTCTTACCAACCACGTTGCCGGAACGGTAACCAAGCGATGCCCTGTCCGTGAGTTCGCTGTCGGATATCTCAGCCACATAGCCGATCGCGTGGGAGGCGAGAGGTCCCATAGGATAGCGGCGGACAGCGGTCACCTCGACCTTCACGCCGGGGAGTTCTGAGCGGCGCTCCTCGACTCGCGATACCTGCTCGAGATCCGCATCCTTGATGAGCACGACGTTTCCGTAGAAGCGCCCTGAGGCTTCTTCGAGCTTCTGGGCGACGAAGTCGGGCTCGAGGTCGAGCAGCTCACTCAGCCTGTACGTGAGAACAGCGTCGTCACGCCGCTTCATTCGCGTGAGAGTTATGGACAAGGAGGTGCGATTGTACGCCAGGATCTCGCCGTTCCTGTCCAGTATCAGGCCGCGCGGCGCCGGCATCAGAAAACCCTGGACGTAGTTGTTCTCGGAGAGCCCCCGGTAGAACTGCCCCCGAAAGAGCTGCAGCCAGCCGAGTCTCGATATCATGATCAGACAAATGGCTACGGCCGCGAAACGCAGGATCCGCGAGCGCTGTCTGGAAACTCCGTGCGTGTCGGAGGAGTTACCTGCGAGGTGCACCAGTTATAGCTCTCCAATTCGCGAGCCGCGCTATGAAGTGGATGATAAGACCTATGGCAACCGTGTAGCCCGCTCCGATAAGACTGTATCGAAGAAGCAAGTGGCCGAAGATGCCGATGCTACCCCTGTAGTAGACGGTGTAGAAGATGGTGTCACGCAGCAGGATTGCGCCAAAGATCACAGAACACTGTACCAGAATATGAGATTTGACGAGTCGGTCGAGCAGCGATGCGGCTGCGAAAGCCGTGACAGAGAGAGCCAGTGCGTTCAGGCCGAGGTACTCCGGGAGTTCCGAATCTGTCATCAGCCCCATGAGAAAGCCGGCGATGACGGGGACACTGACGCCGAGGCCCAGTCCCCCGTAGACAAGAGCCAGAACGAGGAAATCCGGTCTCGCTCCAAGGATCTCGATCTCCGGTGCCAGGGCCGTGTCGAGAACCAGAGCAACAGCACACAACACCGCGAAAGCTCGAATCTTCACGGGGTCCCCCTGTCTGAGAGATCAGAAGGGGCGTCCTCTGCCAGAAGCTCCCTGAGCAGCATTTGCATCATCGCGTCCCGCTCCGGAGAAGGCGCCACCAGTCCCCTGAGCACAAACACCTGCTCAATCGTGGACAGGCTGACCGCGATGCTGACGTGGATGGTCATTGTGAGAGGGCCCTCATCGACCGCTGTGACGTCTCCCACGATGAGTCCGGCCGGATACACTCCCCCGAGGCCGGAGGTGATCACGCGGTCGCCCGCGCAGATGTCCGATCTTGCAGGAACGTAATCCATCTGCCAGTCGAGGAGTTCAGCGCTTCCTCCGTACCTCGGACGAATGATGCCCCTTACTCTGCTGCGCTCGATCGTCACAGCCACCGCAGATGACGCACTCGTGAGAGGCTCGACCAGTGATCTGGTCTCCAGGGTACGGGAAATCTTGCCGACCAGACCATCAGGCACTATCACCGGCATTCCAGGTTCGATCCCACTCGCCGCGCCGGCGTCGATCTCGATACCTTCGATGATCCTGCCGCCGGGCATGCCGATGACGGTGGCGGGAAGCAGGTCGAAGCGCTCTTCCTCTGCGAAACCGACTATGAAACTTGTCAGCTCGCGCAGACGGTCGTTCTCATGCCCCAGTGAGACAAGATTCGCTCTCTCCTCAACGAGCTTCATGACAAGACTGCGCAGGCGCGCGTTTTCGCTGCGAATGCGTGTTAGTCCGTCAGCGGCCACTGCAATGCGTTTGACCGGTCTGAGTATTGGAACCGACATGATTGAGGATACTACGGTCTTCGCCGCCGGAGGGAGCGACAGAGCGATCGCAGACAGGACCACGCAGATAACCAGTGTAGCGAAATCCCGGTTCCCGCGAAAGAGCCGGATCAGCAGGGATAGCATCCCGTCTTCCTACCTCTTTGCTGACTTCATGAGGACTGGCGCGTAGTGCGAGAGATTCTCAAGGATCTTGCCAGTCCCGAGGACCACGCATGTCAGTGGGTTCTCGACGAGATTGATGGGGAGCTTGGTCTCCTCGCGAAGCAGAACATCGAGTCCTCGCAGAAGCGATCCGCCGCCCGTCATGACGATGCCGCGATCAACAAGGTCGGCGGCCAGTTCGGGTGGGGTCTCTTCAAGGGAGAGCTTGAGCCCCTCAACGATCGCAGAAATCGGTTCCTGCAGCGCCTCGCGGATCTCCTCCGATGTGATCTTGAGAGTTCGAGGAACGCCGCCGACAAGATCTCTTCCCTTGACCTCCGCTTCCATCTCCTCATCGAGCGGATAGGCCGAACCGATATCTATCTTGATCTGCTCTGCAGTCTGCTCCCCGATCAGGAGATTGTAGCTCCTGCGGAGGTGGTTCATTATCGCCTCATCCATCTCATCACCGCCGACGCGAACTGACGTGTGGTTAACGATGCCGGAGAGCGCGATCACAGCGATCTCGGTCGTTCCGCCGCCGATGTCGACAACCATGTTTCCGGAAGGCTTGTCCACCGGAAGCCCTACTCCGATCGCAGCGGCAACCGGCTCCGCTACCAGGAAGACTTCTCTTGCCCCGGCATGCTCGGCAGAATCCTGAACCGCACGGCGTTCCACCTCCGTTATGCCGGAAGGGACACATATGACCATCCTAGGACGCACCAGAAGACGGCGTCTCTGGACCGAGAGGATGAACTCTCTGAGGAGGTCCTCAGTGCCTTCGAAGTCGGCGATAACGCCATCCTTCATTGGTCTCAATGCCGTGATGCTGTCCGGTGTGCGTCCCAGCATCTCCTTGGCCTTGGTGCCCACGGCGATCACCTTGCCGGTCGCCGTTTCGACGGCGATCACGGAAGGTTCGTTCAACACGACCCCTCTGCCCTTAACATAGATCAGAGTGTTCGCAGTACCGAGATCAATTGCCACGTCATTGACGAGGCCGAGGAGTGCATCCAGAAACATTGTTGACTCTTCCGTTTCTCTTCAGGTTCGACAATTGCTATCTCAGAGATGCCCAAGTTCCTTCAGACTCACGTACCCCTCACTCCCAAGTATCACATGGTCCAGAACCTCGATTCCCAGAATCCTTCCGGCCTCTGCAAGACGCTCTGTCACCATGAGGTCTTCCGGGCTCGGGTCCGGGATTCCGGACGGGTGGTTGTGGACGAGAACTATCGCTTGTGCGCTCTCAGCAACAGCGGTCTTGAAGACCTCTCGCGCGTGAACTACCGACGAATTCAGACTACCGATCGAGATGGTTCTTATTCCGAGTATTCTGTTCTTCGTGTTCAGTAGTATCGCGCGGAAATGCTCCCTGTCCAGTCGGGACATTTCCTCAGTCAGAAGTTCTGCGACATCCTCAGGGCCACACAGGTGCAGTCGCGGTGCGCGCGACTTATGGATCTGCAGTCGTCGGCCTATCTCCCGTGCGGCGCGCAACCGCGCGGCAACTCCTGCCCCGACTCCCGTCACCGTTGCCAACTTCCACGGTTGCTCAGATAGCACTTCGGCGAGCGAGCCGAATCTGCTGAGAAGCGCAGCCGAGACCTCGCTTGCCGGGGACTGACCGGTACCGCCCGAGACCAGTAGACGCAGGAGTTCCGCATCGCTCGGCTCGATCGGTGGGAGGTTTCCTCTCGGTTGAACGGCGTCCACACGCACTACGGTATCAGATATTCCCACCACCACCTCCACCCAAACTCCCGGCTACGCTAGCACGGTGCACCGATTGTCTTCAAGCGGATTCTCAGTCTACGGAGACAGCGTGTCGATCACCCCCGGGTCCGGTTCGTCACACATCCCTCAGTCGATGAGTTCGGCCGACAGATCGAACTCATCACCGCCGGTGATCGCGACATCGACGAAAGCTCCGGGGGTGGGCCGAACGGATCCCGGATGGAGCGAAATCTGCACCACGCTGTCGATCTCCCACGCCTGTCCGGGAGTTCTTGCCGTGGCAGTCTCGGCCACGGAGTCCACCAGCACGCGCATGCGAACGCCCTTGAGCCTTCTTGCGCGCCTGCGCGCCAGGCCTTCCATCTCTAATATGAGGAGACGCGCCCGCGCTGAGGCCGTCTCGGACGACACCTGGCCCTCGAAGCCTGCGGCTCTCGTGCCGGGTTCCGGCGAGTACTCAAAGATCCCCAGATGCTCAATCATCCCTTCGCGGATGAACGATACAAGTTCTTCGAAGTCCTCCGCAGTCTCTCCGGGGAATCCAACGATTACTGAGCTTCGTATCGATATCTCAGGAATCTGTGAGCGGATTCGCTCGATGAGCTGCAGGATCTCACTTCCGCTCGTCCTCCGTCCCATGCGCCGCAGAAGAGCATCAGAGATGTGTTGAATCGGCAGATCGATGTACGGCACGATCGCCGGGATTGAGTTCATTATCTCTATGAGTTCCTCGCTGACGCGCGCCGGGTGCGTGTATAGGAGTCTGATCCAGGGCAGTCCCGTCCCGGCGAGCGCAACAAGGAGTTCCGTCAGCATCCCTTTTGGTGCAATGTCTGTGCCGTACGCCGTTGTATCTTGGGCTATGAGACTGGCTTCAACCACACCGGAAGCCCGGAGTTCCTCGGCCTCAGCGATTATCGAGTCGAGAGCGCGGCTGCGCAGCGAACCTCTAAGGGTTGGGATAGTGCAGTAGCTACAGGCGTTGTCACATCCCTCGGCAATCTTGATGTAGGCGAGGTGTGATGGTGTTCCCAGGATCCGCGGAGAGGTGTGGTCGTAGATGGCGACAGGAGGTCCCAACAGCAGCACGCGTTTGCCGGCCCAGGTCTGCTCCACGGCCTCGACGATGGACTCGAAGTGCGAGCACCCGACAACACCGTCTACACCGAGCAGGGAATGGAATAGCTCGTCGCCATAGCGTTGAGAAAGACATCCTGCAACCACGACACGTGCAAGCCGCCCGGCAGCCTTCAGCTCCAGACAATGCCTGACGACATCTGAGGATTCCTGAACCGCCGCGGCTATGAAGGAGCAGGTGTTAATCACGGCTACATCTGCTCCGTCAGGCTCGGCCACAAGCCTGTGTCCCGCTTCGTCCAGAAGACCGAGCATAACCTCGGTGTCGACAAGGTTCTTGGGGCATCCCAAGGTTATGAATGCGATGTTCAAGACTGATTCATGGGGATGAGGTCCTCGTTCGCTTGCTCCCTGTCGTTGTCCGGAACGACGGTGGGGAGAGGAACTCAGCGAAGCTGATCGATATCGTATGGTGAGCCTGTCAGAAGCTGGGCGCCCTCTGGACGAACGAGTACGAACTCGCCCGGTGCCACGGGTGCCTCGAAGATCGTCGATTTGAGGACATATGAAGACCGATCGCCTGCGGTCGAGTGGGCGGTGAGTGCGACCAGGATCCAGGTTTTCGTGTCGATAGTGACGTCGATTCTGGTCGGTTCGGCGAATCTCTCTCTGGGACGCAGAGCGATCGTCACCGTGTCCTGTTCTTCACTTCTCGCGATGATTGGAATGCGCGGGTCAGGTCTGTAATTGCTCAGGATCGCAGCAGGGTCAAGCACGACTCCAGCAGAGCCGATACGAGATACGAAGAATTGCCCGGTGGCCGGCACATAGATGCGCAGGCTTTCCCCGTTTGAGACGATCCTGCCCCCATCATCGTACGACACCGACAGAAGAGCCGGCTTCACAAGAACAAGTCTGGCCGAGGAGAGCGAGACAGTATCAGCCAGAGCCCAATAGCTTTCCTGAGCGAACTCTATCGTGTAGCTTTCAGCGCCGGCGTAGCTTTCCAGAACGCGTTCCACGATGGTCCGCGTCATCTCGGACTCCGCGGTCCCACTCTGCTCGGGAGGATTATCAGGTCCGGAGGCCAGAGCGGTGAGGCCGTACAAGACCGAAACAGCTGCTACGGTGGCGGCTGCCGTGAGAGCGGCGCGCAGGATCGGGTGCCGGGTCACAAGAGGGCGAATCGAGGGGGCACTAGCGGTTCCTTTCATCGATCTCCTCTTCCTCCTCCTCTTCCTCTTCTTCTTCCTCTTCCTCTTGTTCTTCTTCCTCTTCTTCTTCCTCTTGTTCTTCTTCCTCCTCCTCCTCGTATTCCTCTTCCTCTTCCTCTTGTTCTTCCTCTTCCCCAAGTTCGTCGTATTCTGCCGCGTTCTCTTCAAGGTCAGCGAACTCACCCGGAGCACCAGGACCTTCCAGCGGATCTCTGTCATCAAGAACGGCAGTGGCTGCCACGTTGCCGTCCAGGTACTCGGCGCCGACCAGGACGTCCCGGGCCTTGCTTCCCTGGAAAGGCCCGACGATTCCGTTGGCTTCGAGAAGATCCATCAAGCGTCCGGCGCGGGCGTATCCAACTGAGAGGCGGCGCTGCAGAAGCGACGTTGAGCCTACCTGCATTCCCACGACGATCGCGATGGCCTCTTCATAGAGATCGTCCGTTCTCGTAGCCGACATCCGCGCAACGCTTCTGGAGTCCTCAAAGTCGAACATGTAGTCGGGACTCCCCTGCTTGCGCCAGTACGAGACGATCCGGGCGGTCTCGCTCGATGAGATGAACGCACCGTGGAGCCTGATCGGATCCGGCTTTCCCGACGGCATGAAGAGCATGTCACCGTTGCCGAGGAGTGTCTGGGCTCCGTTGCGGTCGAGAATCGTCCGGGAGTCTGTCATCGAGATGACACGGAAAGCGATCCTGGAAGCGAAATTGGCCTTGATAACACCAGTGATGACATCGACAGACGGGCGCTGCGTGGCAAAGATCAGGTGGATCCCAACGGCCCTGGCCATTTGAGCAAGACGTTGCACGGGCGCTTCAACCTCACGTGGAGCTCGCACCATGAGATCCGCAAACTCATCCACGATCACGACGACGTGCGGGAGCCTGTGCTTGTTGTCGTCCGAAAGGGCGTCGAGGTCGTCCTTGTCCTCGATCCGCTCATTGAAGCCGTAGATGTCACGCACAGCGAGGCTCGACAGTATGTCGTAGCGGCGGTCCATTTCCCCCACCAGCCATTGCAGCGCCATCGCCGCCGACTTGGCTTCGGTGACGACCGGGGACAGGAGGTGCGGGATGTCAGCATAGCGAGGAAGCTCCAGGCGCTTGGGGTCGATCATCAGAAAACGGACCTCGTCCGGCGTGGAGCGGCAGAGCATTCCTGTGATGAGTGCGTTGAGGCATATGCTCTTTCCCGATCCGGTCGCGCCGGCCACCAGAAGGTGCGGCATGCCTGCCAGGTCGGCGCAGTAGACCTTCCCGGTCGTATCCTTGCCGAGAGCCAGGGGAATCTCGGAATCGATTTTCTGGAAGCCGTCGGATGCGAGAGTGTCCTTGAGATAGACGATCGCAGGGTTTTCGTTCGGGATCTCAATACCGACAGCGCCCCTACCGGGAATGGGAGCAATGATTCTGATCGCCGTGGCTCGCATAGCCAGGGCGAGATCATCCTGGAGGTTCGCAATCTGGCTCACCTTGACGCCCCTGGCAGGTTCGACTTCGAATCGTGTGATGACAGGGCCGGGGCGAACGTGCGCCACCGTGGCTTCGACACCGAAGTCCGCGAGCTTCTCCTCCAGAAGTTGCGAACGAGCTAGTAGTTCCTCTCGCGACACCTCTTTTCCCGCCCCTGCAGGCGGCTCATCAAAGAGGGAGAGTGGCGGAAGCGTGTAGCTGGCGGACCTGCGGGCCCGTTTCGGAGCAGCCTTGGCGTGACGGCGCGTGCCGTTGTGCTGGATGATGGTCGGAGTCTTCGGGGACCGCTTCTTCTTCGCAGTTGCCGCAGCCGAAGCGGGGTCGGGTCTCGTTCCTCCGGCCGGCTTCTGTATCGCTCCCTTCCCCCGACGCTCTCGTTCGTCGGCGCCGGCGCGCTTTCGTCCCTTCGCGGGTCTCACACGCGTTGCCTTCTCGGGACGCTCCTCGCGATCGAAGACCCTCCCGATGAAGGAAGTCACTCCTCGCCAGAGAGAGGCAAAAGCTTCGCCGATGCGCTCCACGACCGCGATGAACGGTTCCGTCAGGAGGTCGAGATCGAATTCTGTTGTCAGGAGAGCGATGAGGGCAATCCCGCCGATTCCAACGAGAAAGGTCCCCACCGTGCCGATATGTCGCACGCCGAAGTCGGAGAGGTAGGCGCCCACGAGACCGGAGACGCGCATCATTCCACCACCGCTTCCCACGTGGATCAGCGTGACCACGATGATGCTGACGGCCGTCAGGAAGACGCTTCGCAGAGCGAGGGTTTCCACGTCGCCGTCCGCAATCCGGTTCCATCCCCACATGATGAGGAGCAGCGGAGCGATCCAGGCTGCGAAACCCAGAAGGACGAACATCCAGTTCGAGATCTCTCTGTTCTGGAGGCCGAGCTGGGTGGCCCAGATGTCCGGGCCGAGGTTGCCGGAGAGAGAGAAGTAGATGTGGCTCCCGAGGCTGGCGGCCAGAAGCAGTCCGAGGAAGAGAAGCAGCACTCCGACAAGCTGGCGTCGCTTGTCATCGGTCATGTGGTCGAAGAGCCCCATTGGCTGTTTCCCCCGTCTGATTGGGATTCATCTATCGGTGAGAGGACTGCTCGCGCCCTTTGATTCTCCCGTCCACCACTGTCGGGACCGACGAGTACAGATCCAATCTACTGCAGAATTCGACGTCATTCTCGAACCCGAGGCTTATCAGATACTGTCCGTGTGATGATCGGCTGACGACCTGAGCGATATCCGTCATCGATGCCACGAGGAGGCGGGCAGCGACTGCAGCATCATTGAGACCGAGCTCGTTATGGCAAGCTTCGACCAGTCCATCGACCATGAGACCAGCGCAGACGAAATCTTCCAGTGAGAGCAAGCCGTTCGTGCCGGCACAGAGAATGGAGACGCGCTCGGATCCTGCTGAGATGAGATGTGCGATGACGGCCTTGAGGTTGAGAAAGCACCCGACTACGATCTCATCAGAGGCCGCAGCTTTCACCATGGCGGTCGTTCCGTTTGTCGTTGAAAGAACAAGAGTTCTGCCTCGGACTGCCGTGCCGACGTATTCCAGAGGAGAATTGCCCAGGTCGAACCCGTCGACCTTGATGCCTTCCTGCTCCCCGCAGAGCAGTGCCTTCTCGCGGTCCAACGTCGGTAGGAGGCGTGTCGCCTCCTCAACTCCGTCCACCGGGATAATCCGTTCGACGCCGTTCTCGTACGCCTGCACGATGGTGCTTGAAGCTCGGAGCACGTCTATCACCACAACGTGCGTACCCTTCGCTCTGGCTTCGGTGAACGCATCGGCCGCTACATACAGGCACAGATCTATGCTCATGGTGTCGGGAGGCTTCCGTCAGACCTTGCTCCAGAACGTCAGGCTGCTCCGGCCTCCATCTCTTCCTTCCTCTTGGTCTCGAGAGTACCAGTATCGAAGTTGCCGGAACGGAAGTCCGGATCCTGCATCATCTCCAGGTGGAATGGAATCGTTGTTGTGACTCCCTCAACTACGAACTCTTGGAGTGCCCGTTGCATTCGTGCTATGGCCTCCTCGCGCGTGTTGCCGTGTGCGAGGAGCTTCGCGATCATTGAATCGTAGTAGGGTGGAATGAAGTAGCCGCTGTACACATGAGTGTCCACTCTGATTCCCGGTCCTCCGGGGACGTACATGTCAGTGACGCGACCGGGTCTGGGAGCGAAATCGCTCGCGGGGTCCTCAGCGTTGATGCGGCATTCGATCGCATGGCCCCTCATCGCAACGGAGGATTGGTCCACGGAAAGCGGTTCTCCCGCAGCGATCCTGATCTGTTCCTTGACGAGGTCGATGCCCGTAACGAGCTCGGTGACGGGGTGCTCAACCTGTATCCTCGTGTTCATCTCCATGAAGTAGAAGCCGCCACGCGCATCAAGGAGGAACTCGATCGTCCCTGCGCTCGTGTACCCTATTCCCTTGGCGCCCTTGACGGCCGCCTCCCCCATCTTTGCTCTCAGAGTCGGGTCAACGCCCGGCGACGGTGATTCTTCGATCAGCTTCTGGTGCCTGCGCTGGATGGAGCAGTCGCGCTCGCCGAGGTGGACGACATTGCCGAAACTGTCACCCAGTAGCTGGAATTCGATGTGTCTGGGGCGGATGATGAGCTTCTCAAGATAGATCTCACCGTTGCCGAATGCTGCTTGCGCCTCAGCACTCGCGATCCGGTAGGCGTCCTCAACGCTGTTCCGATTCTCCGCGATACGCATTCCCTTGCCGCCACCGCCCGCAGAGGCTTTGACCATTACCGGGTATCCGATCTGGTCGGCCGCTTCCTGAACTTGTTCGATGTCTGCTACGACACCGTCGCTTCCAGGGATGATCGGGACGCCCGCGTTGGACATCATCTTGCGAGCCTGTGCCTTGTTTCCCATCAGGCGCATCATCTCGCCGGTTGGCCCGATGAAGACAAGGTCATGAGCAGCGCAGATATCAGCGAACGCGTCATTCTCAGCGAGGAAACCATAGCCTGGGTGAACAGCGTGCGCTCCGGTGATCTCGCATGCACTCAATATGGCTGTGACGTTGAGGTAACTCTGAGCACTCTGCGCCGGGCCTATGCAGACGGCCTCATCCGCGAACTTCACGTGCAGTGCATCAACGTCCGCTTCCGAGTGGACGGCCACCGTTGGTATGCCGAGTTCCTTGCAGGCGCGCATCACCCGTATGGCTATCTCACCGCGGTTGGCAACGAGGATCTTGTTGAACATCAGGGGTGTCTTCCTCCACCGCGCTTCTGTTAATCGGGTTGAATCATGAACATCGCTTCGCCGAATTCAACGGGTTTGGCGTTCTCCTTCACGATTCTCACGATAGTGCCGCTGACTTCAGACTCAATCTCGTTCATTAGCTTCATAGCTTCCACGATGCATACAACCTGTCCCACGCTGATGCGGTCGCCCTGTTTGACGTAGGGTGGTTGCTCTGGCGAAGACGCTGCGTAGAAGGTTCCCACCATCGGTGATACGATCGGTACAAGGCCGGAGTCACGTTCGGCCGGCGTCTCCGTGGCCTCCGCCGCGGCAGTCGCGGGATGAGCCGTCTGAGGGACGTGAGCCGCAACGCCGACCGCCGTCGGCGCAGTTACGAGCGTACCGCCCTTGATGATCTTCACGGAACTCAGGAATCCAGAGACATGGAGTTCCTGAATGTCGCTGTCCTCCACCAGCCTGATGAGTTCCTCAAGCTTTCTCTTGTCCATCTCACCTCCTGTGGTGCGCACGCACTCGAATCAGACGCGCGAAACGTACTCACCCGTGCGTGTGTCCACCTTCACAATGATGCCTTCAGAGAGAAAGAGAGGGACCTGGACGACGGCTCCGGTCTCGAGGGTCGCCGGCTTGGATCCGCCTGATACCGTGTCTCCCTTGACACCAGGATCGGTTCTTGTGATCTTAAGCTCGACAAAGGTGGGCAACTCCATGGTGATGGTTTCTTGACCGTCGAGCAGCATCTCCACTTCCATCCCGTCCTTCAGAAATGATGCATTCTGCTTGCCCACGACGGCCTCGGAAAGAGCTATCTGATCGTAGTTGTCGAGCCTCATGAAGTTGAGCATGTCGTCGCGATACAGAAACTGGGCCTTGACGCGGTCCAGTCTGACGTCCTCTACCTTCTCTCCCGCTCTCCACGTGATCTCCAGGACTCGTCCGGTTCGGATCTCCTTGAGCTTGCTGCGTACGAACGCAGCGCCCTTTCCCGGCTTAACATGGAGAAACTCCACGACGGCATAGAGCTTGCCGTCCCTCCGGATAACCATTCCGTTCCGAAAGTCGTTTGTCGTTGTTGCCATTTGGATTCCTTCTCCAGCATGATGCAGTGTTGTCAGACGCTCGCCGGGACGTCGCGTGAGACGCTCATTCTACGTTACTCGAGCTCGGCCATCGTCCTGCCGTAGTCCACCAGGCGCTGCTGTGCCACCTCATCGTCAGGGTCGAGCGCCAGAATCCGCTCGCAGACCTCCACGGCCTTGTCGGGGAGTCCCTGTTTGGCATAGATCTCCGCCAGGGTCAGGGTGGCGATCGCGTCGAGGTCGCTCGTGACTGCCGGCGAGCTGTCCGTGCCCCGGACGGTGAAGAGCCCCGCCAGATGCTCGAGTTCCTCAGCCAGGCTGTCGGCTTGCAGGAATGCTCCGTCTCCTGCCGCCGATTCCTGCGCTACCGAAGAAGTTTCTTCAAGCGTCCCCTTCTCAACCCGGTCGATCAGACTGCCGGCAAGAGCCTTCTCCAGAAACAGCCTCGCCTCTGCGTTGTCCGGATCGAGACGAGTCACCTCCCGGTATATCTCGGTGGCCTCCTCAAGGCGTCCACTGTTGTCAAGAGCGCGGCCAAGAACGACCCTTATCGAGATGTGTCCGGGGTACGCCACGAGTCCTGCCCGCGCGGTTTCTATGGAATCATCAAGCCTGTTCTGAAGGCGATACGACTCCGCAAGAGGAGCATATGGGCGTGGGGATTTTCTCGCCTCGAGTTCGCTTTCCAGTTCAAGAATAGCGGTCTCGAGGGCACTTGCGTCGAGGGCCGTCACAGGCGCTCCAGAGAATGGGCGAGTTCCAGATACAAGACGCTGGACTCCACTGGCAGCGACCTTTCGGAGCGTCGCGCGAACGCCGGAACGCTACCAAAGGATACTGCGCGTGTCAAGGCAAAAGCCCCCACCTGCTGCACAGCGCCGGCTCATTGAACCCCCCGGCTGAATGTATGCGCTATCGCATCCAGGTTTCTCATGAGGGACGTCTTGTCGAGGCCGGGAGCGAAAAGACTGACGTCAACGATGTAGGTCCTCTGCTTATCAGGATCGTAGAAGCAGTATGTGCGGAACGGGCCGCCACCCACAAGCTCCATGTTTCCCCACCACCCGGAGAGCCGCAGGGCCGTCAACCCCGAGAAGCTCACAGTGTCGGCAAGAACCGGCCGTCGCAGTTCGACATCGTCACCATTGTGGTACGCGTTACAGAGCGCATCGCGCGCTGCAATGAGCGAGTTCTGCGTTACCTCCTCCTGCACGCCATCAGTCCATCGCACGAAGACGAATCTGTCCGGCTGGCGGCGTCCGAAGATCACGAAACCCTCCTCTGCGGCGCCACTGTCGAATTCGTAGCCTGATGGAAGACAGAGCGACCAACCATACCGTTCCTCCAGCATTGCGCGGACACCCGCAGCTGCCGGTTCATCACAGAGTCCCCTTGCGAGCCGCTCACGCGATGCCGCGAGCAGGGCCTCCAGCAGCTCGCTGCCGTGTGATTCAATGTAGCCGACGAGCTCCTCCGGTGAGTTTCCCATGAGAGTGGCGACCACCTGGCGAGCCGCCCAAATATCCGTGGTGATGTGAAACGCGGGCGAGCCGGAAACCGGTACCCCGGCCACGTTCTTCTGAACGAGCCCGGCCACATCGCCGTCTCCCCAGGTTCCCAGGAGCAGAATGTGTCTTCGGTTTCTCAGATTGCCGAAGTCACTTGGTGTCGTCACAAGGACGTTGTAGGTCCGCTCCCCGAGCAACCATTCGCTCTCGGCACCAAACGTCTGCTCGATCCGTACGCCGGCTGTTCCTCGCAGTCCACGGTCTATGACGACGACCAGATCGTCGGCTTCCCCCACAGCGGAGATGGAAGGTCCAGAACAGGAAACGAGGCCCAAGGCCAAACAGAGCAGAAGTATGACGGTGGATTCCTTCACGTCTACCTCCATAGCTTGAGTTCATCCCAACCGACAGGGTTGAGCCCGACCGGGATTGCTATTCTGTGAGCGGTTCTGTCCGCAGACGGTCCCCGCTTGAACCGTGTGAACAGGAGCCGCAACTCCTCCGGGCGCGTGTCGCGGGAATCGTAGACAAACGTGGCAGTGTGTGGGACGGGAATCCCGTCTTTCCACCCGTGTCCTTCGTAGTTGATCGCTATGTGATAGCCTTCGTCGCCAGCGCCGATCTCTGCCTGCCTGAGTTCGCGAAGATCACTGGTGAGCGTGAAGGTCACTGTCTTCTCCCCCACGTGTCCTCTGACAACCGTCAGATCCTTTTCCACCCCTACTTCCGGGTTGTCGATCGAGAGAACAGTTCGGGCAGTCAGAAACCCGAGCATCAGTGCCGGCATGTCGATCTCGTCGAGTCCCGCCCATTCGTCTCCGAGGCATCCCTCTATCCACAGCGGGACATGCGGCAGATAGGCCTCGGAGCAAGCCCCGTCCAGCTGGAAGTGGAGATTGCCGACCGGACCCGTAATGGCGGCAGTCGGGCGTGCATCCATGCGGATCCACGATGGAGCGTCATAGAGAATGTCGAAAGAGAAGCGGATCATGCTGTTCGACCTCGAGATCCGACCGTTTCCCGAAGCTCGTATGGATGCTGGATCGTCCCAGTGGTCGGCGATAGTGGCGGCAATCTTCGCGATCTCATCCGCTTCCACCGGCTCGGTCGCGATCTGGAGTTTGCCACAGCCGGCAAGTGTGAGTGCGAAGAGGGCGACCACGAGGGTTCTCATCATGGCGCACGCCCGGATACCAGGACCGGGTCGCGGGGACGGGTCCTCAGCTACGATAATCTTCTCAATCAGACGACGCACTGCCCCTCCCCATTCGGTCGATACGTTGCAGAGTGGACGGTCTTTGGGGCTCCAACTCAAGGGCGCGGAGCCAGGCTGCCGTGGCGTCGGCAGTGCGGCCGACATGGAAATAGGCGTCTCCAAGGTGCTCGTGGATTAGCGGCTCGCTACCGCCAAGGTCGACCGCAGCTTCCAGTTCACGAACGGCATCCAGGCCTCGTCCCAGTCCGAGATATGTCCAGCCAAGCGTGTCGCGCACGCGGGGATTCAGGGGCACCAGCTCCGTCGCCCTGGTCGCGTACTCCAACGCGGTCTCGAGATTGGTACCTTGCTCTGCCCAGTGATACGCAATGAAGTTGAGCGCCACAACGGAGTCCGGTTCGAGCACCAGGATCCGCTCGAAAGTCTGCATGCCGATCTCCTCGGCCCCTGAGGCCAGCTCCACCGAGCCCCTGGCCACAAGAAGTCTCTCGTTCTCTCCCCACGTCTGCTCGGCTTCCGCAAGCACGGTGAGTGCCTCTTCGTACCGTCCTGTGGCTGCATAGGCGCGACCGAGCGACACGAATTCGTCCTGTCGCGCGGTCAAGCTTCTCGTTACCTCCTCAAGCAGGGAGACCAATTCTACATAGCGTTCTGCGTGCAGCAGAGTCTGTGCGAGAAGAGCGACGGTCGCTCCATTCGAGGGCTCAAGGCGATAAGCGCGCTGGAGTTCGGAGAGGGATTCCTCCGAGCGTCCCAGCACCGCGAGTGATCGGGCATGCAGGAAGGCCATTTCTGGACTCAGAGTGTCCTGGGCAGCGCGTGCCGACAGAGTAGCTACCGCTTCCTCGGGTCTCCCTCGCGATATCTGAGCCTGACCCAGGAGTGCCGTGAGCCTGGATGGTGATCCGGTGTGTGAGGCAGGTTCGATGAGAAGCGCCTCGGCCGCGGTCGGCTCACCGCGAGCCAGGAGAATCTCGGCGTGCACGGCCAGGAGCTCCAGATCGTCCGGACAGAGAGCTTCGGCCTCCTTCACGCTACGCAGGGCCTCATCGAATCGTCCCAGAGCCATCTCGACGCGCGCCTCGGCCCGGCCGAGTTCGCAGCCATGCTGCAGGAAAGACGCCGCCCTCCGGTACTGCACGAGAGCCTCGCGCGACATGCCCTGAACTTCCATGAGTCGCCCCAGGCGGTAGTGAAAGTAGCCCTGAGCCGAGAGGTGCATGGCATCAGCAGTTGTCGGACTCACCGCTCCGGCAGTCAAGTGAGGAAGTGCGGAAACAAGCGCCAGAAGGAGCCACACGGACCACTTTCGTAGGATTGAGTGCATCAGTACCTCCACAATATCTCCATCATGATGACACAGGAAGCAAGTGTAGCATGCACGGTGCCGTCGCTCAAGACGTCCGGTGGGGATGCCGGTAGGTTCTTTGACGAGCTGCTCCACTGTGCTATCTTGAATTGTAAGATGCGAGAGTGCGTCTCAGTATTCATGCGGCCTCGTTCTCCGGATTCTCTGAATCCGGGGCCGGCGCTGGCCTGCCTCTATTGGGTAGTGCGATCATAC
>JAUWBY010000091.1 GCA_030609605.1 Candidatus Eiseniibacteriota bacterium | reverse complement strand
ATCGACGACAACGGAACGTTCTCGGACAAGACCGACGACTCGTGGTCATACTACGACTACCCAGCCGACCTCGCCAATAAGAGAGTCTTCTCAACTGCCGAGGACCTGAGCGGACGCCTCTGGTTCGGTATGCGCGACGAGAATCACATCCGCACTGGAACCCTGGAGCTCTTCATCGACCATGGTGATACGATCGAGTGGGTACACTACGATAATGCGTGGACACCTGATTCCACGAATTTCTCAGATGACGACGTGCGGGCTCTCGTCGTCGACCAGGAGGGCCGTCTCTGGATCGGATACAACGCGGCGGGAATCGATGTGTGGGACTACGGTGACCCCCTTGTATTCGCAGATGATACGTGGCTTCACTACGGTGAGGAGAACGGGCTGCCTGATGATCAAGTGCACACGCTCACCGTTGGGAGTAACGGTCGCGTCTGGGCAGGAACACTTGGAGGCCTCGGTGTCTTCAATTCCACTTCCGAGAGCTGGACGACGGTGGGGGGGCTCCCGGGAAGTCAGGTGCGGGCACTCGCAGAAGACGGACTCGGGCACATGTGGGCCGGAACCGACGAAGGCGTCGCCATGCTCTACGGCAATCTCGGAGTCGCTTTCACGTATGACGAATCGGATGGCCTGGCTGACAGCAGGATTGATCACATCGCAGTGGACAAGCCCAGCGGCGATGTCTGGGCCGTGTCGGTGAACGAACTCATCGACGATACCGAGCTCAATCTCTTCAGGTCAGGAATCGTGGCGGGAACAGGTAACCTCTTTGTCTATCCTAACCCTTGGCGGGAAGGCGAATCGGCTCAGATGGTGCAGATCTACGGCGCGCCCGAGGGCTCGCACGTGGAAATCCTTGACCTGAGCGGGCAGCTCATGGCTGAGCTTGAGTCCACAGAACCCTATATCTGGGAATCTCTCGACGATTCGTTCAATGAAGTGCCAAGTGGCGTCTACATTGTCAGAGTCAGGCTTCCGAACAGCAACGTTGAGTTCCTGAAGGTCGCCATTATCCGCTAGGCAACGCGCATCCAGGCTTCCGGATGACTCCGAGGGTTCCAGAAGGCGGCGCGCTGAAAGGCAGCAGAGAGACCATGGGGCGGGACCAAAACGAATCAAGAGCCCTGATCGTTGGAGCGGGTGCGGCCGGCCGCATGGTGGCCGAGGAGATGCGTCTGCGGCCGGAGTACGGCTACAGAGTGGTCGGCTTCCTGGACGACGATCCAGACAAGAGGGACCGAGAGATCTCCGGCGTCCCTGTTCTGGGATCGGTCAGTGATCTTGTCGAGAGCGTCAAGGCACGGGACATCAACGAGATCGTGATCGCCATGCCCTCTGCATCCGGACACACGATCCGGGAGGTTGTCGGGCTCTGCGAAGAGGCGGGCACTTCCTTCAAGATCGTTCCGGGCGTATGGGAGATCATCCTCGGTGATGTGACGATCAATCAGCTGCGAAAGGTCAGACCGGAGGATCTTCTGGGTCGCGAGACAGTTTCGCTCGACCAGGAGGCGATGACCGGAGACCTCGGCGGCAAGCGGGTTCTGATCACGGGTGCCGGCGGATCAATCGGATCGGAGTTGGCAAGGCAGGTAGCTGCCTTTGCCCCCGGACATGTCCTTCTGATGGGTCGTGGTGAGAACAGCATATACGCCATCGACCAGGAGATCGGGCAGTACTACCCGGATGTGGAGAGATCCGCCATCATCAGCAGCATCAGCGACGTCCATGCGCTGGAGAGTATCTTCCGTGAGTATCGTCCAGAGATCGTTTTCCACGCAGCGGCTCACAAACATGTGCATCTGATGGAGGCCTATCCTGACGAGGCCATAAAGAACAACGTGACCGGCACCAAGATCCTGGTAGATGCGGCGGTGCGCTACGGATCCGAACGTTTTGTAATGCTGTCGACCGACAAGGCAGTGAGACCCATGGGCGCCATGGGAGCATCAAAGCGGCTCGCAGAATCCATTCTCATTGAACGCGCAGCGCGCGGATGCGACACGAAACTCATGGCTGTTCGATTCGGCAACGTCCTTGCCAGCAGGGGTAGTGTCGTTCCACTTTTCCGTCAGCAGATTCGCCTCGGAGGACCGGTGACTGTCACGCATCCGGACGTCACAAGGTACTTCATGACCATCAGAGAAGCAGCCATGCTGGTCCTCGAGGCCGGGCTTTCAGGATGTGGAGGAGAAGTATTCGTTCTGGACATGGGCGAGCCCATCCGCATCGCGGACCTCGCAGCTCATCTGATTCGTCTTTCGGGACTCGAACCCGGCAAGGACATTGCCATTGAGTTCTGTGGCCTTAGACCGGGGGAGAAGCTGCACGAAGAGCTGTGGTATTCCAACGAGACGCTCTCTCGGACGTCGCACGACAAAGTCATGGTGGTTCAGTCTCCGGCCGCCGGCCTGTTCACCGATCTCAACGAGCGTGTCACGCATCTGGAAGAGCTGGCCCGCGTGTGCGACCGCGACCAGATACTCGTAGAACTCGCTCACATCTTCCCCGACATGAAACCCAGGACGAAACATGACGAAACAAACACCGGCAGCTGAGGGTGGCACACCGGTGCGCGGTGACTACCTTCCATTTGCGAGACCATCGATCGGACAGTCGGAGATAGACCTCGTCGTAGAGACCCTCAAGTCCGGTTGGCTAACGGTCGGTCCCCGAACGAGGGAGTTCGGGCGAAAGGTCGCAGAGTATATCGGTGTGCCCAAGGCCGTAGCACTGAGTTCGTGCACCGCCGGCCTCCATCTGGCGCTCGACGCATTCGGTGTGGGACCCAAGGACGAGGTCATTCTTCCGGCGCTCGATTTCGCATCAGGCGTGAACACCGTTCTCCATCTTGGCGCACGCCCTGTCCTTGTAGACGTTGATCGCGAGACGCTCAACATCACCACCGAGATCTTCGAACGCGCGATAACGGATCATACGAAGGTCCTCATGCCCGTGCATTTCGCGGGGCGGCCCTGCGACATGGATGGTATCCTCGAACTCGCTCGGGCGAGGGGTCTCAGGGTGCTCGGAGACGGAGCCCACGCCATAGGAGCGGATATCGGAGGCAGGAAAATCGGCTCAATCGCCGATGCGACATCGTTCAGCTTCTACGTGACGAAGGGCATAACGACAGGCGAAGGTGGTGCCATTGCATCTCCTGATCCTGATCTGATCGCGAAGGTAGCACGACTGAGCCTTCACGGAATGAGCAGCGACGCATGGAAGAGGTACAGCGATCGCGGACCGTGGTACTATGAGATCCTCGAAGCGGGCTACAAGTACAACATGAACGACGTCCTTGCGGCGATTGGGCTCAAACAGATGGACAGGGTGGACGAGTTCAGAGATCGCCGGACCGAGCTCGCTCGTATCTACAGTGATGCGTTCGCCGGGATGCCGGAGGTCGAGCCGCCGCCCGACTATGCTCCGGGCCACCATGCCTGGCATCTTTATCCGATACGGATCAGGATCGAGTCTCTCACGATCGATCGCGACCGCTTTATCAGGGACTTGATCGAGGAAGGCATAGGCGCAAGCGTGCATTTCATCCCGCTGCATTACCATCCGTATTTCAGGGATCGGCTTGGATACCCCAAAGGGAGTTTTCCCGAAACGGAGCGGTATTTCGAACGTGCCGTCTCGCTTCCGATCTATCCGTCGATGGCTGACGACGATGCGCGAGACGTTGTCACGGCAGTCGCCAAGCTGGTGGACTACTACCGGAGGTAGCCGGCGTGGGGATGGACCTCTCGACTGTCCTTGCCGAGAAGGAATGGCGCGCGCTTGTCGCGAAGGACGACGCGGCATCCTTCTTCCAGACGCCCACGTGGAGTTCGCTCGTCGCTCTCTTGCCGGGATGGTTCCCCGCAGCTCTGGCAGCCCGAGTCGACGGTGAGCTGGTCGCAGCCCTGCCTTTCCTGAGACATGAGCGCCGCGGTTTCATCACCCTTGAGTCGATGGCGTTCGGCACGTTCGGCGGTGTTCTCCTCTCACCGGCGGCTCCACCCCATGCCGCTTTGGAGCTATTGGACGCGTTCGGACGCGCAGCTCGGCCTCCCAGGGTATCTGGAGCGAGAGTGGTCGATTTTGTGGGAAGACTTGCCGCAGACAATGTAGGATTTGAGAGCAGTCGCGACGAAGCGCAGGTTCTTGAGCTTGATCGGGACTTCGACGAGTTATGGAGCCACTTCAAGCCATCCCTGCGCAACAAGGTGAGAAAGGCAAGGAGCGCCGGTGTGATCGTGCGCCCGGCGGTTTCGCTTGAGGACTTCCTCGCGTACCACGAGATGCTTGAGGAGTGCAGCAAGGGATGGGGAACCCCTAACGTGTTCACGAGGGATTTCTTCGCGGGGCTCTTTGAATCGGGAGGAGGGGCCGTTCAGATGTTCCTGGCGGTACAGAACGATCTTGTGATCGCCGGAGACCTCAACTTCCTTTGGAAGGACACCGTTCTCAACTGGGGAAACGTGTCCAAGAGCGCTGCCAGGGATCTGGCGGCAAACACCCTGCTCCACGTACACTCTATCAAGGTCGCCGTGGAGCAAGAACGTCAGACATACAACCTGGGGTCGAGCGCGGGCATCAAGGGTGTGGAATCGTTCAAGTCTGCCTTCGGCACCAAGAGAGTCAGCTACAGAACCTACTTCATCGAGAAGAAGTGGTATCGCGCACTGAAGTCAGTCGTGGCGGGCTGAGTGTAGAGGAGGTCTATTGAGAACGAGTGCCAGAATCCTCCTACTTGTCGCGGTGGTTGTACACGTGGCATTCGCCGTCTCGCTGGTACATCCGGGGCATTTTCTGAACCCGCTCTTCCCCGAGGGGATGCACAATATCGGCGATGGACAGGGCAGCGACTTCTTCGCTTTCTATCAGGCGGGAACCTATGTCCTCGAGGGGAGTGACATCTACCAGAGGCCGATGGACGACGCGGAGCGAACCGTCCCATACGCCTACTTCTACCGCTACCTCCCTTTCGTCGCGTATACGCTCGGGGTGGCAGCTAACGCGGTCAGCCCGTGGGTTGCGTACTGGATATGGACGGCCATCGTAGAGCTTGCGCTGATCGGTTGCATCCTGCTGACTCGACGGCTGGCTCGCGACAGCTCTCTCTTTGCGCTACTCGCCTCCATGTGGCTGCTCTATACGCCGTTCTACATCGAGCAGTACATGGGGCAGCTCAACCTGCTGATGGCAGCCGGGATCTTCCTCATGGTCTTGTCCTACTCGGAAGGGAAGATGAAGCGGTTCGACTGGATCTGGATTGCCACGGTCATCACCAAACACCTGACGATTCTGTACGTGCCGCTCATGCTGCGGCTGAAGCGATACAGAACTGTGCTACTAGTACTCGTGATGCTGGGTGTCACCGCGATACCCTACCTCATCATGCGCGTCAGCGGAGTCGGCGATTTCGCGCACGACAATTTCTCTCTTACGCTGTACCCATACGCTGGAAATTTCGGCGCCCTTGCGCTCCTCATGGTTCTCAAGATGCGGCTCTTTCCCATCGCCTCGAGCATAGGTTTCAATCTGGGACCGCTCAAGATCACCGTGACGCGTGCGCTTGTCCTCCTGGTAATGATGGTCCCGACTCTGACAGCTCTGAACATCACATTCAGAAGGCGCCCCTTCGATCTTCTCGAGTCTGTTGCGCTCTGGACAATGGTCTACTTCTTCGTATTCAGAGAGGTCTGGGAGTATCACTACGTGCTGCTTCTGCCGCTCTTCGTTCTCCTCTATGCTGGGACAAGAGCGCGCGTGTTGTGGTATATCTATGCGCTTGCAGCGTCGCCGACTCTGTTTGTTCTCTACGATGTGCCCGCGCGGAGTCCGGAGGTCCACTGGAGCGCTCTTGAGCACATCGTCAATCATGCTTTCAAGGTTGTCCCCCTCGTCTGGCTCTTCATGTGGGTCGCTGCCGGTTGCTTCAGACGCCACTTGAATCGAGCGGCCGGAACCGACAGGGAACTCGTCGGGACAACCTGAGAGCCTTGAGCGTGAGCCTTTTGATGCTCATACACAGGCGCTGTCAGGCGGCGGAACGCGGGAAGACAGAGAATGAGAATAGCCTACCTCTCGATAGGGGGGCACATCCACACGGAGCGATGGCTCCGTTACTTCGTCGAAAAGGGGCATGACGTTCACCTCCTGACGGTGCAGCCCGCCCCGATCGAGGGAGTGACGGTACACGACATCCGCACGGGCATCGCTTTCAAACCCCTTCACTACGCCGTCGCGCTCCGCAAGGTCAGGCGCATTCTGGAGCGTATCAGACCGGACCTCCTGCACACGCATTTCCTGACCGGGTACGGCTACTGGGGCGCCCTCGCGCGCTTCCATCCTTTCATCATGACCGTCTGGGGGGACGATGTCTACACGACCCCCCACGAGTCTTTCCTCAAGGGGAAGCTGGCGCGCATGGTGCTCAGGCGCGCTGACGTCATCACGGGAGACTCCGAAGACATTCTGGAGCACGTCGTTGCCATGGGCGGCGACGCGCAGAAGTGTAGATTGGTGCAGTGGGGAGTTGATCTCGACCGCTTTCGCCCGGATGCTCCAACTGCCGTGCGTGAGAGACTCGGGATCCCGGCTGACTCGCCTCTTGTGATCAGCATCAGGAGTTTCACACAGGCCTACTACAACATCGATGTGATAGTCCGTTCCATTCCCGCAGTTCTCTCTGAACGTCCGGCCACACACTTCGTCATTGCGGGAAACGAGGGTGATGACTCGGAGCTGCGGCGGCTTGCCGACAAGCTCGGAATCGGTCCGAATGTGCACTTCGCAGGGAGGATCCCGCACGAGGAGCTTCCCGCCTATCTTGTCACCTCTGACATTTTCCTGAGCGTGCCGTCCGTGGACGCCACGCCGGTCTCACTTCTCGAGGCGATGGCCTGCGCAACCCCGGTCGTCGTCTCGAACCTGGCATCCGGGTTGGAGTGGGTGACCCACGAGGAAAACGGTCTTGTTGTGGAGGCCGGGAATCGCGCGCAGCTTGAAGATGCCATACTGCGTCTCATCGACGCGCCGGAAATGCGCATGCGCTTCGGGCGGATTGGAGTGGAGAAGGTAAGGAAAGGGGCGGACCACCGAGCACACATGGCCAGAATGGAAGAGCTCTGTCTGCAACTGGTCCGCGAAGGAGAGGGGGGACGAGGTGCCGGCTAGATCCGTCAGCGTGATCATACCGACCTACAATCGGCTCTCCTTCCTCAGGGAAACACTGGGAGCCCTCTCCGAGCAGACATATCCAGCTGCCCTCGTCCAAGTAGTTGTTGTGGACGACTGTTCCAGAGATGAAACCTCTGCCTTCATCGATGGCGCAGAAACCCCGTTTGAGCTCTCCGCCGTTCACCACATGACAAACAAGGGACGCGCGGCAGCGCGGAACACCGGGATCAGGAAGGCCGGCGGAGATCTCGTTATCTTCATCGATGACGACATGCGTTCTGAGGTGGATCTCATCGAGCGACACGTCGCTTTTCAGGAGTCCCACGGCGCGTCGATGGTGATTGGAAGCGCCTTGCAGGCACCGGAGTTGGGAACGTCGACGGTCTATGCGTACCTCGATCGCATGGGTGTCCACAAACTCGAATCCGGCTCAAGAGCACCGGCACGCTACTTCGTGACGAACAACTCATCTGTTCCGCGGAAGGCCCTGCTCGATGTCGGGCTCTTTGATGAATCATTCACGAACTACGGATTCGAGGACACCGAGATCGCCTTCCGTCTGGAGGACAGGCTTGGACTGCCCACTTGGTACTGTAGCGACGCTGTCGCTTTCCACCTGCATGCTCAGACCCTTGACGATATCCTCGCCAAGCGGGAGGAGGCGGTTCGTCCCCTCCGGAGGCTTCTCCAGTTGCACCCTGAGCGCGCATCCGAGCTTTCCATCGACCTTCTCATGCCCCCAGTCGGTGGCGACTCCTTGTCAGTTCGCTCGAAGAAGTTCCTGATCCTCCTCGCCACCAACCCATTGGGCTACGTGCTCATCCAAGCGGCCGCACGGCGTATCTATCTCGGCCCGCTGTCGCTTCCGGCGCTCACATACCTGATCGCCTGCCGGTACAGACGCGCCCTCACCCTCTAGGACCATCTTCGTCACACACGTACTAACCGCACGGCACGCGTTGCACCGAAACGGCTCATTCTCAGCCGGCGTCTCCCTTTGTAACAAGATCTCCACTGATGTCCCGCGCGCCGGATGCGGCGGAAGCACCCAGTTCGCGGGCATGATCAGGCCCCCACTTGGCGGCATC
>JAUWBY010000317.1 GCA_030609605.1 Candidatus Eiseniibacteriota bacterium | reverse complement strand
CAAGCAGCACGCCGTGTACCGCTTGGGCCCCGACCTTGGCCGCCACCAGCTCCAGCACTTCCTGAGGCACACCAGCGCTCACAAGAACAACGAGATAGCCGGCCCGCCTCAGATCACGACATACCTCCGCAGCCCCCTTAGTGAGACGCAACCTTTTCCCAACTGCGAGCAACTCATCGAGCGGGCGACCTGCAAGGAGCGCGTACGCTCGTTCGACCACCGTCCCGATGTCCAGACGCCCAAGCTTGAGAAGTAACCCAAGCCGGAATGTTCGCAGCCAGATCAGTGGACCGGCCTCTTGAGCAACGCAGAGCAGGAACAGGTGCCTGAGAAGCACACCGTCAGAGTCGAAAGCAACGACTCCCCTGCGCCCACCTTCCCGACTACCGTCCACTCCGCCTCCCCGACAGAAGGATGACGCCTATGGTACCTCTCCAACACGCGAGGCCGGCCATCGCTATCGGAACGTACGCAAACCGGTTTCCATAGACCGGCGTCACATCGCGCGTGAACCGATGGACCGCATAGAAAAGCATGGCTGCCAGCGCAAGGTTGACCAAGCCGACGACAATCCGCCTGATCCTCGCCTCGCCACACGGTCTCAGACCGGGTGTTCCCACGCGCTCCTCCGCTACCTCAGGAGAACCATCGGAATCCATCACCACTTCCGCCCATACCGACCGCCCGCTAGTTCACGATCGCGAACTTGCCAGTGACGATATCGGCCGGGTCCGCTGCGCCCGCCTCGCGAGCCGAAATCCTATAGATGTATACCCCGCTCGCCAACCCCCCGTTGCCATCCAGATCATCCCACATGACGGTGTTCCAGCCCGCCAGCGTACCGGCGTTCTCGGCTTCGTCTCCGTATTCCTCGCTGTAGTTGTCAAAGCCACCCAGCTTCTGCCCAGTAAGGTCGAACACCTCGAGCACAACGTGCTTCGCGGAGTTGGAAAGCTCGTGCCGGAACGTCACTTCGCCGGCGCTCGGTGCAGGATTCGGATAGACGTAGTGACCGAGAATACGAAGATCTGGCGACGTCACCGCAATGGTCACCACCGCCACATTGTCGCTCATCGTGAGTTCGTCCGTGCCGGTCGTTGTAACGCGCAGACTCAGCTCATGCCCTCCGACATCATCCTCATCCGGGACCCAGGTGAAGTCGTGCTTCACATACTCGCCCCCGCCCATCGTCCGGGCAAAACTGAAGGACGAAACAAGCTCGCCCGAATCGACATCTCCGTCCCAGAGTTCGAGAGTCGCCTCCACGTGCTCCTCAGGTCCGTATATGTGCACCTCGGTTCCGATCGTCACCGTCGTGCCGAAGCCCGGATCATCAGGCGCAATGCTGATATCGCCCTCGTCGACGACCAAGTTTATCTGGCTATCGGGGTCGTTGAGCCGCGCCATTGCCCCCACGCACATCTTCGTGATCGATGCGAGCTGGCTTGACTCAACCGAGGCCAATGTGTCCTGGAGCGTGTGATAGTAGGGATTCCGCAAGCGCGGACTCCAGTGCTCGATAGCGACGATGGAATCATAGTTGTTCAACCAGAAGCTGGCGTGGTCGCTGTATAGCAGCGACCCATCGATCCTCGTCATGACGTCGAGATCATCGAAATACGATGGATAAACCGTCTCTGCCGTGTCCTGTATCCAGTCTGCGAACCAGCACGAGCCGGGATTTGTGACCAAGTGGCACGTGTCCGGGTTGTCCGGGCTCAGCTTGTATGCGATCATGTCTACATTCAGAGCCGCGTAGATTGTGTCCCCGACCGCTGCAACCGAGTCCGCGTACGCGCGGCTTCCAAGAAGTCCTAGCTCCTCTCCCGAGAAGAAGATGAAACGGATATCGAACGGGAACGACGCGCCGGACTCGATCAGGACTCGGGTCATCTCAAGCACCGTCGCGACACCGGTCGCATTGTCATCCGCTCCGGGTGCAGGGTTGTCACACCACCAGAAAAACGCGGTGTCTGGAAACGAATTGACAGCGATCGCGTCATAGTGCGCGCAGACAACGTACGAACCCTGGAGGCGACCCGAACCTGGCAGTGTCGCAACGATGTTCTCAGCAGGATAGATAACTACGGGGCCGCTTGTCCCCTCTTCGCAAGTGAATCCGGCAACTCCGAAATGATGCGTGTCCACGACGGCCCCATACCGTTCGAGACAATTGACAATGTAGGTGCGTGCCTCGTCCAGACACTCCTCACGTCGTACATAGCGTGTTCTGAGCTCGCCGTCCGGATACAAAGAGAGCCGCTCAACGTGGGCCATCAGCGAATCCGCAGAGATGGCGTTGATCACATCCCCCACGAATCCCCGCACAGCACGCTCGTCTTGCGAGGCATCGACAAGGGGAGCCGGAGTGTTATCGAACCACTCCACGGCATCTATTGAAAGCGGAAGGGGATAGATCATGAACGAAACGGCTCTCAGAAGCTCGACATCTGCGGTCGACACCCCCACGAGCACCACCCCGTTCGGCTCTTCCCAGAGGATCTCACTGTAGCGGCCGACGTCGCTTTTGACGCGTCCGGGGTAGCAGATGTAGAGGTTCTCCCAGTCACCGGCGCTGCAAACGATCTCGGCTTCGAGTCCGGAGCGCCTGAGAACCATGCCGAGTTCGGCATCACCCGCAACAAGGGCCTCAGAAGCGCCGATGAACCTGACCGTTCCC
>JAUWBY010000330.1 GCA_030609605.1 Candidatus Eiseniibacteriota bacterium | reverse complement strand
GTGATGTGGGAATATGAGTTCGGTCCCACCTCCATGTATGTCGAAGTGATCGCCAAGATACTTGGTCGACATGGCGGAACACTCTATATGCCAGCCCGGGCGGCCCTTGCCCCATGGGCTGTCCCATGAGGGTTCGCCCTCCTTCGCCGCCTTCCAGAGCACGAAATCCTCCGGATTGCGTTTGCGGTCATCCAGCTCCACGCGCTCGCTCGCGCCGGCAACCAGATCCTCGAGTCTCCTCTTGGAGAGCTTCCCGTAGCTGGGCCACTTCCCGACCTCGAAGTAGACATCACCGCCGGATTCGTAGGCGACGCCCTTCTCAACAAGCCTCTCTACGAATGCGACGATGTCGCCGATGTGCGCCGTCGCGCGTGGGTAGTAGTCGGCCCTCTCTGCACCCAGAAACGCCAGAAACTCCATGAACTTGTCTATGTTCTCCTGCGCTATCTCCTGATAGTCGACGCCGCGCTCGCGGGCCTTCTCGATGATCTTGTCATCGATATCCGTGAAGTTGATCACCAGGGTAACATCGTAACCCTTGTAGCGCAGGTATCGCCGGAAGATATCTGAGACGACCGCCACGCGCATGTGGCCTACGTGAGGCTCCGACTGGACGGTCATGCCACAGAAGTACATCCCGACCTTGCCCTCGTTGACCGGAACGAATTCCTTCTTGCCGCCTGTCTGTGTATCGTAGATCCTCAGCATCGACCCTTCCTCCGCGAACCCCTGTTTTGTCCCGGCGACACGTATGCGTCGCAATGATCGGTTTCTTCCGCCATCGGCGGGTTGCGTCGCCGTCTGCGTCCCCCTCAGCATCACGACTTGTATGAAGGTAGTCCACGGAGATGGTTCGTGTCAAGCGAGCCACGCTTCGAGTGCGTTGGAGAGCCCGGGAGCTACCCAGTCCGGGAGGCTTCTGCAATCGCAAGCGCACGTTCACGGTCGACGGGGCCTCCGGCCCTGCCCCCGCTCATGGTCGCGCTCCCGATTATGATGCCGTCGGCAGCGTTCCGGATCTGAGAAACCGTGTCGATCGTCACGCCGCTTCCGATAAGAACGGGCGCCTCCGGCACAGCTGCCTTCACCCTCTCGAGTTCGCTAAGTGACGCCGGAGCTCCAGTCGACATCCCCGTCACAATGAGCGCCGACGCCCCACCCCGTCTGACTGCGTCTGCTGCGGCCTGCTCGATCGTGCCGCCTCCCAGAGGAACAGCATGTTTCACGAATACGTCCGCGAAGACAGCCAGGCCGGGAGTCAGGTCACGCACGTCCAGCATCGTCGCCATCGCGTCGCCCTCTATGATGCCCTGATCGGTCACCGCGGCGCCAACGTGGACGTTGACCCTGATGAAACGCGCCCCCACGGCGGCCGCGATCGCAACTGCCGAGCGCCCGTCGCTCCTGAGAACGTTGATGCCGAGAGGAAGCTTCACAGCGTCGGCTACGCACGCTCCAGCCGAAGCCATGCCTGCGACAGCACCCCTGCCCGCGAATCCTCTGGCAAAAGGTGCGTCACCGAAGTTCTCGAGGATTATGCCGTCGAATCCCGCGTCCTCGAGAGCTCGGGCGTCCGAGACTGCCCGGTCAACAACCTCCTTCATGGAACCGCCCCAACCGGGACTCCCGGGAAGCGGCATCAGATGCACGACGCCGATCAGACATTTCGGTCTGCCGAACAGTTCCTCGATCATTCTCATGCTCAGATCCTTTGTAGAGGAGAGCCGGAGTTGCCCCCGGCTCTCTCTTCGTACTGATCACCTGGTTCTAGCGTGTGAAGGAGGCGACCGTCTTCGCATCGAGCTTCTTGACAACAGCGGTCAGGAGCTTGACCATACTGTCGTAGTCTTTCCTGTGGAGCACTCCAACGTGCCCATGAATGTAGCGTGTCGGGACAACGAACGTGAGGCAGGGCACACCGTGTTTGTTGATATGTATTGTCCCACTATCGGTGCCGCCGCGAACCAGCGCCGTCAATACATAGGGAATCTTGTTCTTCTCAGCAACGTCGATGACGAAATCTCTCAGACGGCGGCTCGGAATCGCACTTGCGTCGTAGACCATGATCCCAACGCCGTCACCGAGATTCTCACCGGCGCCGTCGGTGCCGGGTGTGTCAGTGGCGATCGTCACGTCGATGGCAAACGCCACATCCGGGTCGACGAGGTTGGCGCTCGTACGAGCGCCCCTCAGGCCGACTTCCTCCTGAACCGTTCCCACACCGTACACGGTGTTCGGGTGTGCCTTGCCTATCTTGTGCAGCACATCGATCACGGCCGCCACGCCGATACGGTCGTCCCAAGCTTTCGCTGCGTACGTTTTCTTGTTGCCGAGTATGGCAAACTCAGAGATCGGGACGATCGGATCACCCGGTCTGACGCCGAGCGACTTTTTCACATCGAACTTCCCGGCCGCGCCGACGTCGAT
>JAUWBY010000056.1 GCA_030609605.1 Candidatus Eiseniibacteriota bacterium | reverse complement strand
CGCGTGAACGATCGTGCTCATGGGGGATTCTGCCTTGTGCAAGGCGCGCAAGAGTGGATGAGACCGGACGGCCGTGGCCTTCTCTGAGACGCTCGAAGCGTCGTTGGGTGGAGCGATGGAAGGACCGACCATTCTTCTTGTGGAAGGGAACGCTTACAGCAGAAGTATGGCATCCATTGTTCTTAGGGCGAGCGGGTACGAGGTGGTAGAGGCAGGGGACGGAATAACGGCCCTGGCCTTGGCAAAGTCCTCGCATCCGGACCTTGTTATCGTGGATCTCAATATGAGCGGGATGAGTGGTCTCGATGTGACGCGACAGCTCTTCGCAATGGATGAGACAAAGGATATTCCCATAGTCGCACTGACAAAGGACTATTCGCCCGCGAACATAGAGGAGCTTGCAGAGGCCGGCTGCCGAGGCTACATCAGAAAACCGATCGACACGAACAATCTCGCCGCACAGATAGAGCCATACATAGGACACTGACACACAGAACATCCCAGAAGCGCTGACTCGCGGCCGGCGATTACCCGTCGGCCGCGAGCTGCGTCTGCTTTCCCGACGCGGCGCTTACTGTTATGCTAAACACGTGACCGGCCTCCAACTGACGCTCTGCATGGGGAAGCTCATTCATGACACATGGTCCCGGGTATGGGATGCTGCATCACTCGGCTCAAGGGCGCGCGTCGCGTGCCGCACTCGGTGCTGTGCTGGTGGTTCTCCTCTTGGTGGTCATCGCGGGTGGCGCAAGGGGCGCCGCCGTCACACTCCATCACACTCCACAGCAGGTCGTTGCGGCCTGGACACCCATCTACGTAGAGTGGACCGTCTCCGGTGGACTGTCTCTTGATGAGATCGCGATCGCGGACATAGTCATTATGTCGCTTCCGGCAGGTGTAGACGAGGGCTCCCAGGATGGAGCGCGGGTCGAGAGAGCCATACCACTGATCCCGGTGCGGGGGCGGCTGCAAGGGGAGATCCCCGCCGATCTCGTACGAAGTCCAGCGGTTGAGTACTTCCTCAGGGTACTCGACGCGGAGGGCGTGGAGAGCATCTTCCCGCCCGGCGCTCCCGAGGCGGGGCTCTACAGGACCGCTGTCTTCGATCTCTCCGCCGCAAGTGACCAGCTTCCTCCGGAGAACAGCGTAGACTCAACAGTGGAAATCCTCTCGCCGTTTCCCGGAGAGGTTGTCGATGTGGCGACGCCTGAGATCGTCGGACTCATCGATCCACCGCTCGAAGCCCCTTGGGAATCATTCTTCATCCTTGATGGCGAGGATCTGACTCCCTCTCTTGAGACAGAAAGGCATCTGTTTGTGGTGACCCTTCCCGACAGTCTCGAGCGAGGCGTCCACACGGCCACCTTTGTGACGCTCACCCCCAGCCGGACAGTTGAGGCCACGTGGGTCTTCTTCGTGCACGAGAGAAGCGGTGCGGCTGTGGTTGAGAGTGGATGGTCGTCGCCGGAGAAGACAAGCTTGGAGTTCGGGAGCTGGTTGCACGAGGGTCCTCTTGATCTTCACGGAAGGGTGGAGGTCGGGTGGGCTGTTGTTGCAGCGGAGACAACAGCAGCCGAGTTACTCGACGTCTATCTGCCCTACGAAGAAACAAGCAAGCCCAGTTTTGATTTCTATGCTGCCGGCGGTGGCGGAGGGATATCCATACTTGCGATGGCACAGTTCGATCCTGTGTACGATGAGAACATTCACTGGCTCGTCTCGGCCGAGGGGCGGCGGTATCGAGTTGAGGCCGGAGAGGTTTTCCCGGAGTTCACAAGTACGACACTGGAGTGGGCTTCTGGCGTGGGGGCCTTGGGAGAACTCAAGCACGGATCGGGGCTCACACGCGTCGTCGCGATGAGGATGAGCGAGGCCGACACGATTGGCGGGCTCGGCATCTACTCCAGATTTGCGCTTGGAGTGCTCGAAGAGATGGAGTGGAGAGAGTGCGTCTCTCTCAAACTGAGCTACCTCCACGCCTACGATCGTGAGGGATCGATCGAAGAAGAACTGCGTCTTGTGGAACCGCTCAGGAATCATGTCCTTGCGTCGGTGGGACGTGTGGAATTCGGGCACGGAGGCGCCGTCGAAGTCGAGTTCGGACGTTCTGAGACGAGTGGAGATGTCCTCGACGGAGACAGCTCGATCGGCGGGAGCGCTGTCCGCGCCGAGCTCGGATGGATGTGCGACCACAGCAATCGCGCCCTGCTTCGGTATGTTCAATCCGGCTGTGACTTCTACTCGGCCGGCAGCCTGGGGTATGACCCCGGCGAACGCGGCCTGGAGCTGGAGTGTGCACGGAGTGTCGGTGACGGTACGAAGTTGTCCGGAAGCGGCGGGGTATTCCGAACCAATGATCCCGACAGAGGGATAGCGCTCGACCGGAGCACAGTGAGGTTCTACGGCAGGGCAGACGTGGCCGGGGACATGGGAGAAGGCTCCATCAGGGGCTACGGAGTTGCCAGGTACGATCTCATCCCGTACGATGCGTACGACTACAGATACTCCTATGTGGCCGGGGGAGCAACTTACAGGATCAGCCGGGTGAGTGCGACACTGAGCCTGTCGTGGTCGAGAACGCGTTCCGATGGATGCTCACACACTGTGAGCGCAGGAAGCGACGTTCGCCTGACCGTGATTCCCAGAAAGCTGTCCGTGCGCGGAAGCGTGAGGTGGACCGCCGGAGAGAGCGACGACGGCGATATCGATTACGAACGGATGAGCTACGCGCTCGTGACCAAATGGACGGGTGCAGAGCAAGACGTGCGAGTGGAGTACCGCTATCTGTCGAAGCAGGATGCAGCCACTCCTGATCAGTCCTATGGTGAATATGTCCTCAAAGTAGGCGTAGGGGCGTCATTCTGACCCCATCATGACGAGTGGCTCAGTCTGTGGCCAAGCGGGAACATCCCGGCAGCGTAGTGGCTCTAATGTATGAGAGGCAAACGGAGGTTCCGGATGGCGAACCCGGAGTTCGAGGAACTCGTCGTGCTATATGATAAGCGGCTCTTCAACGCCATGTACGCCTACATTGGAGACTACCACCTCGCGCTGGACGTCACAGAGGAGGCCTTCATCCGGGCCTATCGGGCGTACGGTCGGTTCCGTGGCGATTCCGATCCGTTTACCTGGCTCTACAGGATAGCGGTCAATGTCTTCAAGAAGGGCTATCGCAAAGAGCGGCGCCGGGCGGAGCTGCTCATGCAACATCACGAGGCGGAGCCGCCCGAGACCGTTGAGCACAGCACTCCTGAGACACAAGCTCTTGCGACAGAACGTGCGGGGCTGGTCAGGAAGGCGATAGGTTCGCTGCCCGAGGCAAGCAGGAACGTGATAACGCTTCGTTACATCGACGGGATGGCATACGAGGAGATTGCGTCGGCGACGTGCGTCTCCATTGGTACGGTGAAGTCGAGAATATCGCGGGCGAAGAAGATGCTCGCCGAGATGCTCGAGGGCGACATCTAGCAGAATAGCGAACCCACACCAGCGGAGCTGGGCCGCAGAGTTCGCAGGAACGATGAACCCGGAGGATGATTCCCGGGGAGGTCACTGGAATGAACACGAAAAACACGAGAACCAGGAAGAGTGAGAACGACGACAGGAACGATGAGCGCATCGAGCGACTCCTCGGAGAACTCGAGCCGGTCGAGCTTCCACCGTTCTTCAGAAGCAGGTTACTGGCACGGATCCGGCAGGAAGAGCAGCGCCCGTCTTGGATCTTCGCCCTTACCGGTCGGAATGTTGGCTGGGGCGTTGCCGCGGCCTGCGCGGTGGCGCTTCTTTTCGTAATCGTTCACTTGAACACGACGCCTGTGCCTGTGGGAGTCGCCCCACTCCTCGCTGACGCGAGCGGTAGCACGATCAGTCCGCTCATGCCGGTAGACAACTCGTACGTTGGAGGGGGAGACGTGCAAATCCTAGCTTCGATCGACCCCCCCATCAAGGGTGGGCTCATCAAGCTGTTTGTCGATGGCAGGGACGTAACGGGCTTGGCGGAGGTGAATGAGAGCTACATTATGTACTCTCCCGGTGACAAGCTGGATGAGGGTGAGCACATTGTGAGCATTCAGATACGGGACGCGTCAGGTGCTGTCCTGAGAGATGTCTCGTGGCTCTTCAATACGATGAACGGGAGCCGAAAGAGAGCCGACGAGCGCGTATAGCGCGTGTGATGCGGATCGGCGGACGCCGTGCACCGCGAGGATGATGTCCGGTCGGATCGACGCTCTCGCAAGGAGGAGACATCATGAAACGAAGGCACAACAGACCCGGGACATGGAGAGGACACGCGCCGCACGGTATCGCTCTGGTCGTTGCGGCCATGGTGCTGTGCCTGTCGTTCGCGTCGGTGTCGGCCGACGAGGGACTGAATGTTCTCGTCTCACCCAACAGGGCGTACGCACTGCCCGACGGCCAGGTGCAGTTCACTGCGACAGTGCTCGACGGCGGAGGAAGCGAGGTCGCAGCTGATCTCACTTGGAGCGTCGTCCCATCGCGGACAGGTCTGATCTCGTCCGACGGCCTGTTCACGTCGCTCGGGGTGGAAGGGAAGGGTGTGGTGAGAGTCGTGGCGACGTATGCACAGGAAATGGGCGCGGGACACGCAGTTATTGAAGTGGGAAGCGAGCCACCGCTCCGCCTGTCTGTCGTAGTGCGGCCGCCCAGGGCGGCATTCAGGCAAGGAGAGACGGGTGAATTCGATGCCATTGTCACCGATTCTGCGACCGGCATGGCTGTCCCGGCCGACCTCACATGGATGGTCGTTCCCGACCACATTGGTGCGGTCGACGCGTCCGGCTCCTTCTCAGCAACGGGAGATGCAGGCGCTGGTCGGATTGTGGTCCGCGCCCTCTATGAGGGTCGGGAAGGTCTTGGAGATGCGGGCATCGTGGTCGGCGAGACGAGCGGGCCGGGCGTCAAGATTCGGGTGATTCCTCGCCACGCCCTGTTGCGCCCTGGAGAGGAGGGCCAGTTCCAGGCTCGCGTGACGGATTCAGCGGGCGAGCCGCTTGACGTGGAGGTTGACTGGTCAATCATTCCTGTGAGGCTCGGCCTCATAGACGGCGAAGGACTCTTCACCGCCGGCCGTGACGAGGGTGTGGGGCGTGTCATCGCAAGCGTGGTGACTGAGGAAGGTCCTGTTCGTGATATGGTGTTCGTGGAGGTTAGGCGCCCCGGTCCCGGAGGAGTCAGGATCGCTCTTGCGCCGGGGCAGGTGGCGCTGGCCCCGGAGGGTGATGTCCAGTTTGAAGCGACGGTCATTGGTCCCGAAGGAGACGAGTTGGAGATCCCGGTCGACTGGAGGGTTCGCCCCGAATGGCTCGGGAACATCACGGCTGACGGATTCTTCACAGCGTCCGCCGACTACCCGGAGCCTTCCGCGAATGGCGGGTGGATGGGAGGCGTCGTCGCCTCAATTGAGACCGGTGACGGCACGGTGGCGGAGGTGGCGCGGGTGTTCGTCCGGAAGGACGCCCCGCCGCTCAGGCTCGATATCAGACCTCGCCAACCGCGCATCGCGCCCGGCGAAGACATTCAATTCGAAACCGAGGTGGTGGGCGCTGGGGATTCAACTGACTGGACCAATGAGTGGGCCGTCTTCCCTGCGAATCTTGGCACCATCACCTCGGATGGTCTATTCACCGCCAACCCAGCCTTCGGCGATCCCGACTCCGGTGAATTCGGGCCGCATGAAGGTGTCGTCGCCGCACGAGCAACCCTGACCGATGGGTCGGTTCTGACCGATCTGGCTCATGTCCGGGTGAGACTGCCGGGTCAGCCGGTCAGGATCCGCGTGAGCCCGCGATACGCTGTGGTTCCGCTCGATGAATCCCGGCAGTTCGAAGCGACGGTCATTGGAACAGGCGGCGATCCGGTGGAGGCGCAGATCAAATGGATGGTGGTGCCCGGGAGACTCGGGACCATATCACCGGATGGCGTTTTCAGGGCGGCGGACCTGCCGATAGACCCCGGAGAGTGGCAGAGGCCACACGGCTACATCATTGCAGAGGTGACGGCTCTGGGCGGGCACGTGTTCCGCGGTGTTGCCGTGATTGTGCTGGATCTGCCCGACGCACAAATTCGCGTTCACGTAACGCCACGCTCGGCAACCGTAGAGCCCGGCGAATCCGTCGGCTTCAGCGCGGAAGTGTTGGATATGGAGGGCAATCCTGTCGATCTGCCCGTTCTGTGGCACGTTCACGACCCAGCGATGGGAACCATTGGGCCGGATGGCGTTTTCACGGCCTCAAGCGCGGTTCCTGGGGGCGGCATGCACTCGACTCGTATCGCTGCTGGTGTGATCTTCAATGGGCGCACCTATTGGGATTTCGCGATGGTCCATATTGCGGCCTCTCCGTAGGGTCGGTGGATGTGACAGACGGTCGGGATAGACGGCGATTGACCGGGGTTGCAGGAACGGGGTTTCCTCGACGAGAGAGGGCTGCGTATTGACGATGCGTGCGATTGCGACGCTCACGCTGGTGACGGCGACAGCCATCGCCGTGACAGGGTGCAGCGTGAGCCGGCCAAACGGCCACGACGTCGAGGTGCTTCCGCCCGAGTTCATCTGCACCGTCGTGGAGGGGCAGACTGCCAGGTTCTGGTCCGAGGCACGGGACGGTTGGTGGCAGGAGGGCGGCGATATGCTTCTTGTGGCGCGGTCGGACGGAGAGCCTGACTCTGCCCGAGCGGTGTCGGCAGTCTGCGGCGAAGCTGCCGAGTTCGTCCTCGACCTTCTCGGTCAACGAGGCATAAGCTACGGCGACACGCGAAGGAATGAAATCGAAGATGGACTTGCCCGGTCCTTTGCGTCGGGGGACGAAACGACATTCCCACGCGCACGGATCAACAGAGGTATCATCGAGCACTGCGTACAGGAGCCCGGTACCACGGGGCACTGGCGCAGCAGGATTCTCATCGAGTATCCAATAGCATATCTCCGCGGCGACGTGAGGAACGTGGAGTGGGAGAGAGACAGACTCACACGGGAGGCCGCCACTCTGCTCGAATCGGCCGGGGGGTTTCTGGACGATGGCCTCTGGCTCGCGGGACTCAGTGAACTGTCGCGCGCATGCCTCGCGCACGATGCAATGGGGCTTCCCATGAACAACACACCTCATGCGATAGGGCTTCCCGAAACCGGCAGTCGTCGCAGTTCCCTGATGCTCGAGACACTCAACGGGATTGCAGAGTCTGCTGTTCGCAGTCTCACGGTGGAACCGGACACTGTGACCACACCGCTTGTAATCCGCGCCGGTGAGACGGTGCGGGTGCGTTTCCGTTTGAGCTTCGAGAGGCGTGGCGGGCGGATGCCCGCCGTCGGTGTTCCGGTGGCATTTGAGAGCCCGGAGTGGGGCGTGATCGTGCGGACCGAGCGAGTGAGCGGGCTCGACGGCGCCGTCTCTGTCACCGTACGGGCGGCAGAGAGTGCCCGCCGTGGAGAGATACGCGTCCACATTGATCAGACAGCCCTGGCGGCGACAGCTGCAGGCCGCTTCGCAGGCTTCTTCATGGACGATTCGTCCAAGGGGGCGGTCCAGGTTCAGGTTATCCCGGAGCGTGGAGTGACCGTATGTCTCGATCTCAGTGGTGAAGAAACTGCCGTAGCGCGTCGGCTGACAGATGCGTTTGATCTGGCGGTCGCGCGGTACGGCTGCACTCTCGAGCCGTGCGGGCCGGGGACCGACATCATTGTGAGAGGAGAACTCTCAACGGATGCAGTGGCGTTGAGCTCCGGGGGGAAGCAGGATCTGACGGTGCTCAGTGCGGAGGCGTTCGATCAGAGGACCGCCTTGCAGATAGCGAGGACGACCGTAACCGTCGAGTGGCCGTCGCGAGATGACATAGAGGAAGCGGAGGCGCTTGCGCTTCGAGAGGTGGGCAGGCTTCTGGCGGTCTATCTGGAATCGCGGATCATGCCTGACTAAGCCGCTGCGGTGGGTGTGTGAAGTGGTGGCGGCCTGCCGTCAGAGTGCAATGCCGGCAGTGTCGGCCACGGTGAGTTCGAACAGACTGAGCGTATCGTAGTACGAGACTGTGAAATATCCCCACCCTCCGCCCACAACGTTTCCGTCGGTCCCGCTGCCGGGGTATGGTCCCGCCACAGCGAGCACCTTACCACCCAGCTCACCTGCGAGAGTGATATCGGCAGGTTCGAATACTGCGGTTGTGCCGGTCGTTGTTTGCGACAGGACAAGGGAATCGCCGCGTGCCCCCCTGATCACGCACTCCACCCTGTAGTAGTCGGCGTCCTCCGCACTCAGCCATCCCACGAACAGCGTATCCCCTAGAGACACACCGGCCGGCTGGGTAACGCCAAACGGCCCCGGAACCGGCTCACCCGCCGTAGCGAAGCCCCATTCGGTCGTTACCTTGAGCGAGCAGATCTGACCATTCTGCCAGATGATGGCATCCTCTTCGAGTGTCGCAACCAGCCCGAGAGGATCGGCAACACTGATCTCCGAGATGGAGCGCTCACTCACGGATACCACAAAGATGGCGGGCAGTGGATCAGAGGTGCAGAAGACTCTGACCGAGGCGTGGTCTCCGCCGGCGAGCCGGGTCTCAAGAACGCTCGCGCCGACGAACGGATCACCTTCATCTACATCGATGGGGCAGACGATATCGTCCGTGCACCCCGCAAGAAAGGCCACTGTCAGAAACACTACACCCGCGAATGCCGCCGCCGCGCCTCCGGCACGTGAACCAGCACCACGCGAATTCGCCGCAAGCCGCACGGGTATCGTCTGTCGTGACAAGCGCATAGCAACCTACTCCAATCCAGGGAATGACTTCTGGCGAAACATGACGTCGGCGTGCTCTCCGCGTTCCCTGATGAGCGTCGCCTTTCCGTTCAGCACGAGAATCTCAGCCGCGGTCGGATGCGAGAGAAACCTCAAGGGACTCATCGAGTAGCCATATGCACCGGCATTGAAGATGCCGATGAGATCGTCTATCGAAATACCGCTGGGGGTCTTGATCTCCTGACTTGTTACATCGATCGGTGTACAGAGTGGTCCGGTGACCTTGGCGCTCACCACCCCTGGTTGGTCCAGCTTGTTCACAACGGCGGCTTCGTGGTGGATCTTCATGAGCATCGGGCGGACGAACTGGTTGATACCGCCGTCGGTGATGACGAAGCGCTCTCCCCTTGACTCCTTGAGTTCGACCACGCGTGTCAGATACACGCCGCATTCGGACACAAGGATCCTACCCAACTCCAGAATAAGGCGGAACCCATCACGTTTGGAGTATGGGGCGAACACCTCCTCTACCGCCGCACCGAGAGCCGGCAGATCGAGTTGTTCCTCTTTCTCGTAATGCGGCACCCCGAGGCCTCCGCCGAAATCTATCGATTCAAGCTTGCTGCCGGTTATCTCTTCGACTCGACGCGCGGTTGCGACCGTGCGTTCGGCATTTGCCACTACGTCGTCCGCGTGAAGAATCTGGCTTGCCGTGTAGACGTGTACGCCGACGATGTCGATCGTCTTCTTGTCCCAGTGGTCGGGGAGATCGCCAAGCTTCTCTTCATCGATTCCGAACTTGCTTGGGCCGCCGGCCATCTGCTCGTGAAGCGGACCTGTCGAGTCACCGCCGACCCTGGTAAGACCGTCGGCCGTGTTGATTCTCAAAGCTACACGCGCCGGGACGCGAAGCAACCTCGATATGTGCGATATGCGCTCGAGCTCTCTGAGTGACTCGACGTTGATTGCGAAGATCCTGGCCAGGATGGCGTCTTCCAGCTCGCGGTCGGTCTTCCCGGGTCCGGCGAACACGATGTCGAGAGGATCGAACCCGATCTCCCGTGCAACAAACAGCTCCCCGCCGGATGCCAGTTCCACTCCGGCCCCGAGTTCCATCAGGAGCCCGACAAGCGCGATGGATGGATTCGCCTTCATCGAGTAGAAGATCTCAAACGATGGGAATGCGGTCCTGAGGGCTCGGAAGCGCTCACGGATCCTGTCACCGTCGTAGACGTAGGCCGGGGTCCCGAACTCACCTGCGAGCTGTGTCACCGGGATCCCGCTGATCTCAAGTATGCCGTCGCTCTGTGTGAAGTTCCTAAGCAGTTGTTCCTCCTTGCCGCTATCGCTTTCTTCGGTAGATGTCGATTCTCGTAGTGCCACCGAAGATATAGAACGGGAATGGTTCTGCGACCGCCGGGTCGACCCAACTCCTCAAGTTGCCGCATGACCTCGGTCACGACGATACCACTTCTCCAGAGCGTCTTCTTCCTTGAACTTCCCGTCTCACAGTAGCGATCGTCCGGGTGTCTCTCGAAGACGGAGAACATGGCGTCCGTAGTGGCTACCTCGAAACAACGGTACTCGTGCTTGACCTCGCGGCAGTCTTGCCCGAGGAGATACTGTCCCTTCTCGAGATCGGGTATGGTCGAGCAGTAGCACGCTCCTTCCCCGAACGTCTGGACGAGGAGAAACGTGTGATCGAATGTCCGCTCCGTAGGGTTCGGCTTGAACAGAAGGTCCGTCCGCCAGAGTCCTCGAATCCGGAATGATTGATCCGGGTAATCCTTGCTCCGCTCGACACCTACTCTCGCGATCTCCTTCAGGTAGTCCACGCAGAGCTCCTGGATGGGTGCTCTCTTGATGTGCCGTGGTGAGTACAGACAGCGAGGTTGGGACATCACCGTCGCCATCGAGACCAGAGCCACAGACGGATCTTCGTGGAGAATATAGCACGCTACTGATGGATGGTCAATTGGGGGGGAACTCCGGGTTGTTGAGAGACATCTGATTCGACCGCCGGATATCACCGAAGCACGACGATCTTTCGCTTGAGCTCCGACGCCCCGATGTGCGCCCTCACGAAGTAGACTCCGCTCGCGACGGAACTCCCTCGCTCATCGCGGCCGTCCCACGTGAGCGATACCTCTCCAGC
>JAUWBY010000173.1 GCA_030609605.1 Candidatus Eiseniibacteriota bacterium | reverse complement strand
GAAGCGACCGAGGACAGAGACGGCGAGGTCAAGGTCAGCAAGCGCAAGGCTGACTTCCTTGAGGTCTGGGACAAGATCAAGGAAGCCCACGATGAGCAGACGATCGTTGAGGGCATACCGAAGCGCAGGATCAAGGGCGGCCTCAAAGTCGACCTGTTCGGCGTAGAGGCGTTCCTTCCGGGCTCCCAGGTTGCCCTGAGGCGCATCCCGAACTTGGAGGAGCTTCTGGGGCAGACGCTCAATTTCCGCATTCTCAAGGTCAACAAGCGCCGGCGCAACATCGTCATCTCGCGGCGCGTGGTCCTCGAGGAGGAGCGCCTGCAGAAGAAGACCAAGCTCCTTGCGGAGCTCGAAGTCGGTCAGATACGCCACGGCACCGTCAAGAATATCACCGACTTCGGCGCCTTTGTCGACCTCGGAGGAATCGACGGACTGTTGCACATCACCGACATGAGTTGGGGCAGAATCCGTCATCCCTCAGAACTGGTCGCAATCGGCGACGAACTCACTATCAAGATCCTCAACTACGATCCTGAGCGTGAGCGTATCTCACTGGGTCTCAAGCAGCTGGCCGAGTATCCATGGGAGAACGTCGAGAAGGAGTTCCCGGTTGGCTCGCGTGTGCGCGGCAAGGTGGTCTCAATCACCGACTACGGCGCGTTCATCGAACTCAAGGAGGGCGTGGAAGGTCTCATCCACATCTCAGAGATGTCCTGGACCCAGCACATTCGCCACCCTTCAAAGATCCTCGGGATCGGCGATATCGTTGAAGTCAAGGTGCTGAACGTGAACAAGCCTGAGGAGAAGGTCTCGCTCTCGCTCAAGCGGACGGAGAACGACCCCTGGCAGGACCTCGATGCCAAGTACCCAATCGGTACGAGGATCGAGGGTAGGGTCCGCAATCTGACCGATTTCGGTGCATTCGTTCAGCTGGAAGAGGGAATGGACGGCCTCGTCCACATCTCGGACATGTCGTGGACGAAGCGGATCAAGCACCCCAGCGAGGTCCTGCACAGAGGCCAGAAGGTCGAGATCATGGTGCTCGGAATCGACAAGGACCGGCACAGGATCTCACTCGGAATCAAGCAGTGTCAGGAGAACCCCTGGCCCGAGCTCGCTGCGGCTTATGCTGTCGGCACCCAGACAGAAGGGACCGTGAGCAGAATCCACAAGTCGGGGATAGTGGTGGACCTGCCGCAGGATGTCGAAGGATTCGTACCGATGTCACACCTGGCACTCACCGAGATCAGCCAGATCGAGGCTCGTTTCGCGCCGGGTGATGCTCTTCCCCTCGAGGTCATCGAGGTGTCTCCGGAGAACAGGAGAATTGTGCTCTCCGTCCGGACATACATGGAAAAGCAGCCTCAGGAGGTGCTCCAGGATTACGTGGAGTCTCACAACGTCAGGCCGGAACTGCTCGAGCCTGAGGTGATTGAGGAGCCGGAGGACGAGGTCGTCCCGGCTGACGCCGAGACATCCGACGAGACCCCCGACGGCATTTCTGCCGAGGTCGATGAGGCCGTAGACGCGGACGCGGAACCTTCCGACGACATACCCGAGGAGGAGAAGACGGCCGTGGAAACGGACGCCGAGCCTTCCGATGAAGCGTCCGAGGAGGAGGAAGAGACAGCCGCAGACGCGAATGCCGAACCTTCCGATGACGCATCCGAGGAAGAGAAGACGGCCGTGGAAACGGACGCCGAACCCTCCGACGACGCATCCGAGGAAGCAGAAGCTGAGACTACGGCCGCAGAAGAATCGGTCGAGGCCGATGAAGACTCCGGGGAGGAGAAGCCCGCGTAAGCGCGGGCCCCCGGGGACACACCTGCCTAGGTGGCGGGATGCCTTTCTTCTACTGCACGGGGGGACTCCATGTGGAGTTCCCCCGTTTCCTGTTCGCATTGAGAGACGGGACCACAGATCAGATGCGCGCACCAGACGAAAGAAAGCCCACCGCTGCAATAGCGACGGTGGGATGCAAGCTCAACCAGTATGAGAGCGAGGGAATCGCAGAACTCCTGGAGAGCAGTGGGTTCGATATCGTCCCGTTCGTGGAGACAGCCGACGTCTACATAGTGAATACATGCACAGTCACGATGCGCAGTGACTACAGATCGCGACAGATGCTGCGGCGGGCTTCTCGGACAAACCCCTCAGCGGTGCTCATCGCGACAGGCTGCTACGCTCAGCGTGAACCGGAGCGCCTTGCAAGCATGCCCGAGGTCGACATGGTCGTGGGCAACAGCGACAAGACAGCCATACCAGAACTCGCCGCCGAATGTCTCAATCTGAAGACGCCACGAGAGGGCAAGGAACTCCCTGAGTGTCCGGACGCGATAGCGGCAGAGACGCCACGCAGTCGCACACTCGTTCGGCCACTCACGGCAGATGGCTTTGAACCGTTCGACATCGTTCGGTTTCGCGGCTACACGCGAGCGTTTCTGAAGATCCAGGACGGCTGTGACAGGCAATGCTCCTACTGTGCAGTTCCAGCTGCCCGCGGACCCTCGAGGAGCCGACCGCTCGCAGGCGTGCTTCGGCAAGCAGCCACGCTTGCCGAGAACGGCTACAGGGAACTGGTTCTCACTGGCGTTCACATAGGTGCATATGACTCGGATGGAAGACGTCTCTCTCATCTTCTGCGGGAACTCGTGGCTCTCGACGGGCTCGACCGGATACGGCTCGGCTCCGTGGAACCCCTGGAGTTCACCGGGGAACTGGCGGACACAATCGTAGAGCTTGACAAGGTCTGCAATCACCTTCACATACCGCTCCAGAGCGGATCCGACCGCATACTCTCGGCGATGCGTCGCGGCCACAGTGCAGCCGAATATGAGGAGATCGTACGGCGCGTTACGGACCGTCTTCCGCACGCCGGCTTGGGAGCGGATGTGATGGTGGGATTCCCTGGGGAGACCGAGGACGATTTCTCCGCTACTGTCGAGCTGATAGAGCGATTGCCCTTCACCTACCTTCACGTGTTCGCCTACTCGCCGCGAAGTGGAACTCCGGCTGCGGAGCTCACGGAGACCCTGCCGGGACTCAGGAAGAAACAGAGAAGCCGAACGCTCAAGGAGTTGTCTCTGCAGCGGTCGCTGGATTTCCGGGCGGCGCTTGTCGGAAGCGAACTCGAAATCCTTGTGGAGAATCGGGATCGCAGTAATGGGACCCTGCTTTCCGGACTCTCGGACAGCTACGTCAGAGTCGAGACAGAGGGACCGGAGTCGCTCAAGAACCATTTCGTTCGCGTACTCGTGGAGAGCGTCGATGGAGAACGGACGCGAGGGACGGTAGTCCAGGGCAGTGTCAGATGAAGATATATGTCGAGACATACGGGTGTCAGATGAACGAATACGACTCCGCGATGATACGGTCCATGCTGGTGTCGGCAGGACACTCGCTCACTTCGGATCTCGCCGAAGCAGACGTGGCCATAGTAAACAGCTGCACAGTCCGGGAGCGGGCGGAGCAACGCGTTCTGGGACGCCTCCGGCACCTCCGCGGCCTCATTGGGAAGAATGCGGCCCTCGGAGTAGTAGGCTGCGTGGCCCAGCGCATGGGCGAGGAGCTTCTGAGCGAAGTGCGCGGACTCGACTTCGTCGTGGGAACGGACCGTTATGCACTCATCCCAGACATCGTTGAGAAAGCCGGTCGCGGCCTGAAATGCGTCGAAACGGATCAAGACAATAGTGAAGACTATGGGGACCACCCCGGGCCGTTCACCGCATCACTCTCTGATTTCGTCAGCGTGATGCGCGGCTGCAACAACTACTGCAGCTACTGCATTGTGCCCCACGTGCGGGGGAGAGAACGCAGCGTACCGCATGCAACCGTGTTCGCCGAAGTAAAGGCGCTGGTGCGGCTTGGAATGCGGGACGTCACACTACTGGGGCAGAACGTCAATTCATATCGCGACGGCCCCGTCACATTCGCGCAGCTCCTCGGCATCATCAATGACGTCCCCGACCTCAAGCGAATCAGGTTCGCGACGTCGCACCCCAAGGACCTCTCAGAAGAACTGATCGATGCAATCGCGGATCTCGACAGGGTGTGTGAGCACATGCATCTCCCGGTTCAGTCGGGATCAAACAGCATCCTCCGCCGAATGAACCGTTCCTACACCCGTGAGGACTACGTCGCACTGATCGGCAGCATTCGGAAGAGGATCCCTGGAATCGCCGTCACAACCGACGTGATCATGGGCTTTCCGGGTGAAACCGATGAGGATTTCCACGCCACGCTCTCTCTCATGGAGGAGATCCGCTTCGACTCGGCCTTCATGTTCCGCTACTCTGTCAGAGAGGGCACGAGTGCCGCGACGCTGGACGACGACGTCCCGGAAGCGACGAAGATCGAGCGCCTCAAAACGACCATTGAGCTTCAGAAGGGAATCACGACTGCCATCAATCAGGAACTGATTGGAACGCAGTTGGAAGTGCTTGTGGATGGACCCAGCAAGCGCGACGCCTCACGCATGTTCGGCAAATCCCGTTCCGGCAAGACCGTCATCTTTGAATGTCCGGATGAGTGCGCCGGGAAGCTCATCCATGTAAGGGTAACAAGCTGCAGCGCCTGGACACTCCACGGGGAGACAGAGGCCTGGCAGAAAGGCCTTGCTAGGCCTGTTGACCGCTGATAGACTCACGCTACCGAGAGTTGAGAGATCTCGGTGGCGTGTTCTTGTGTGCCGAAGGCGCGTCCGTTCCTCACCAGTGGTCCCTACCTGGAGGTGAACACCGTGTGGGTCCTCCGAATGCTGCTGCTTCTCATAGTGATTGTCGTCGTAACCGGTTTTGCCATGCTCAATAGCGGAGAGCGAGCAACGATCACGCTGGGAACAGCCGGTCTGACATTCAGTGACGTGCCTCTCGTGCTTCTCCTCTTTGAAGCATTCGTAATCGGTGCGGTCGTCTGGTTCTTCGTATCCGTTGGTCACGAGATCAACCTCAGAAAGACCATTCGCAGGCAGAAGCGCGAAATCGCAGATCTGAACCAGGAGACAGCAGGACTCAGGCACATTTCTCTGGATGATATCGACCAAGAGGAGTCGGTCGATTAGGCCCTTCCTGGGACCATTCGACGGGGAGTAGATGATATGGATCTCGCGATCATCATCGTTGTTTGCGTCGCCGTAGCGGCGTTCGGCGCGACTGCGGTCGCCCGCCGCAAGTCCCGACGCCGCGCCGATGAAGAAAGCGCCTACAACCTGGGCCTGAACGCCATGATTTCAGGCGACCGCGATGGGGCAGTTCTGCATCTC
>JAUWBY010000041.1 GCA_030609605.1 Candidatus Eiseniibacteriota bacterium | reverse complement strand
GGATCAGGATGCCCTCGGCCGCGGCGATGGGAGCTGCGATGAACGAGAGTTTGTCTCCGACGCCTCCGGTCGAATGCTTGTCCACTTTCGGTCCATCGAGAGAAGAGGTGTCGACTGTCTCGCCGGACGCCAGCATCGTGCGAACCAGAGCCTCGGTCTCGCCTCTCGTCATACCCATGAAGAAGGTGGCCATCAGGAAGGCCGACATCTGGTAGTCGGTAACGTCTCCGGCAACGAATCCCTGAACAAGAAACTCGAGTTCCCCTGCCTTCAGCTCATTGCCGTCACGCTTGCTTCTGATTATCTCGTAAATCGTCACCGTCCGGCCTCCAACTGGAAGACCGGCGATACCGCCGGTCCTTGCGCTACAGTTCCCTCGGCGTCCCGCTCGTCAGCACCCGACGATCTTCACGCTCGCGCTCGCCCCTATGCGTGTTGCGCCGGCCTCCACCATCTCCTGCGCTGTCTCGAGGTCCCGGATCCCACCGGCGGCCTTGATCCCCATCTCACCACCCACCGCTGACCTCATAAGAGCAACATCGTGGGCCGTGGCGCCACCGGGCCCGAACCCCGTCGATGTCTTCACGAAGTCCGCTCCTGCCGCCTTCGCCAACTGGCAGGCCTTGACCTTCTCTTCGTCCGTCAGAAGCGCCGCCTCGATGATCACCTTCGAGACCGCGATACTCCTGCACGCCTCGACGACGGCGCGTATGTCGCGCTCTACGAGGTCGTAGTTTCGCGACTTGAGCGCTCCCACGTTGATGACCATATCGATCTCCTGGGCCCCATCGGAGATCGCCCGCTCCGTCTCGAACGCTTTGACCTCCGGGAGATTCGCGCCCAGAGGAAAGCCCACGACCGTGCACACCTTGACGTTCGTCAGGCGCAGCAGCTGCGCACAAATGGAGACGTGTGTCGGATTGACGCAGACCGACGCGAAGCTGCAACGCTTGGCTTCATCGCAGAGCCCGGCGATCTCATCGGACGTCGCCGCCGGTTTCAGAATCGTGTGATCGATGATCCCGGCCAGCTCTCGCCTGGCGTCGTCGACACCACATGTCGAACTGATACGCGACGCTCCCGATTCGATTATCGAGTTGATGTCGCTTGTGCTCTCGCTGCGAACACCGGGCACGTTCAGCCGAGCCATTACCTCATCGGTCACTCGCGCAATCAGCTCTTCGCGTTCCATTCGCTCTCCAAAGCCAGGATCTTCCTGACCCTGCGCTCATGTCTGTCGCCACCGAACGGGGTCGCGAGCCATGTCCGGACCATCTGTCTCGCAAGGCCCCGACCGACAACGGTCGATCCCATCGTCAGTACGTTTGCGCCGTTGTGCTCCCTGCTGTTGACAACGGTCGAGATACCGTGACAGCAGGCGGCGAGAACGCCCGGAATGCGGTTCGCGGCCATTGCCGAACCTATGCCTGCCCCATCTATCATGATGCCGCGGACGCACTCGCCGTTCGCCACAGCACGCGCCACTGCTGCCGCGTAGTCAGGATAGTCGCACGAAGACCCGTCGAGCGTACCCACGTCCTTTACGCGATAGCCGAGCTCCTCGCTCAAGTACTTCTTCAGCATCTCCTTGAGCTCGAACCCGCCGTGATCGGAACCAAGAGCGATGCTGCCATCGGCAGGAGTAACGCCTCCACGGTGGCCGGGTAAGAGGTCCGGCGAGGCCGAGGAAAGGCTCGCGGCGGCGCTTCCCGACGCGCTCACAACTTCCCGCACTATGCGCTCGACGTCGCTCCGGTCGACTGGCATGGCGTCCTCTTCCGTCGGTGATTCTGTCCTGTCGTCTCGCTCTAGCCGGAGAGCTTGTAGGTCGTGAACGGCTGCGGAAAGAGCTCCGCGATGGTCGTAGTCACAAATGAGCCGTCGGCGCCCCCGACTATTATCCTGAGATCCTGAGCGAACTCCCACAGGACCTGCCTGCACATGCCGCACGGCATGGTCGGTTCCGGTGAGTCGGTCGCTATCGCCAGCGTCTCGAACTCCCGTGCACCCTCCGAGACCGCCTTCGCTATCGCGTTTCTCTCGGCGCAGACCGACAGACCGATGGATGCGTTCTCCACATTGACCGCGGTGAAAACGCGGCCGTCGCGAGACAGAAGCGCCGCTCCCACTGTGAAGCCCGAGTATGGCGCGTACGCTCGTTCCTTGACGTCCCTCGCCAGACTCAGCAGCTGTTCGTCGGTCATCTCGCCCTCTCCCCTTCCGTCTGTCCCGGTATTCCGGTCGGCCACGGCGGTGCCACTTCGTCTGGTATCCAACGCGCATAGTAGCATATGGCCAAGAACACGTTCAAGGTCATTCACCCCCACTCTGTGCTGTATCTGGCTCTCTCCGGTACGCGCTCTCCATATCTATATCTATACAGAAAAGGGCGCGTCGCGTACGACACGCCCTTCTCCGGGATTATAGATGTCGATTCGAGGCCGGCTAGTCCCCGAACGCCATCGTGAGTGAGATCCTGTGAGTCGCCTCAAGATCCTCGTAGTCGGTGTAGGTGTAGTCGAGCTGGAAATCGCTGTAGGCGAAGCCCGCGCCGTAGCTCAGGTTCCCCATCTCCGAACCGGTCTTGTACCCGGCCCTGAGAGCCAGCATCTCATAGATCCAGACCTCGCCACCCACGCTCAACTGCATATCCTGATCCTGTGGCATGATCGCGTCGACGCCAACCAGAAGACCCACGTTCGGGATCTGATCAGGAACCGTCGCGTAGGACACACCACCGACATACGTCATCGTCTGGCTGTCCTCATCACCCTCGAACTTGAACTTGGTGCCCATGTTCTTCACGGCGACGCCCAGGTGTACCTGGTCGTCCATCATGCCGTAGAGCACTCCGAGGTTGAGACCTATGGCCGTCGAGGTCTCATCATCGAAGTTGGCCTGGATCACGTGACCCGAAATACCGGCTGCAAGTCCGCAAACGTTCGGCACATCGAATCCATAGCCACCGATGAAACCGAAGTTATAGGCTTCCGCCGACTCGTCCATGTCCGTCCCATGCTCATTGAACACCTCAACACCACCAAGATTGAAATACGCCAGACCCATCGCGAGTCCGCCGTCGCCCCGAGGGAGTCCCAAGCCAAGATAGCTGTAGGATGTGTCCTCGAGCCACTCAATCTGGCTCACACCGAGCTTGAGCCGATCGATATTGGCCAGCCCGGCCGGGTTGTAGGTCAAGCTCCAGATGTCACCAGGCGCGCCCGTGTAGGCTGCCATGGCACTGGGGCCCGCCCCAACACCGATCGCAAAAACATCAAGATAGGTACTTCCAGCCTTGCCATCGCCAGCCCACGCAGCGCTTGACAGCAGCATCGCGGCGATGATGATCAAGGCAGGAAGACCGAGCCTCTTAGTCATGCTTTAGCCTCCTTACTTCGCAAGGGAGCGACGGCGCCGACCGCCGCTCCCTGCAAGTAGAGTGTCTTACTTGATGACCATGATCTTCCGCGTAGCAACCTCGTCGCCGGTGTCGATCGTCACGATGTACATACCGCTCGCAACAGTCTTGCCGTCGTCGTTCGTGAGATCCCACGGCACCTCCCCGCGCTCGCCGCCACCCAACTCAGCGACGAGAACACCGAACATGTCGTAGACCATCACTACGAGGTCACCCCTGTCATCGCCAAGCGCGATCGTGATGCCGCCCTCGTACTCAGACATGCGGTACGGGTTCGGGTAGATCGCAATCGCTTCGCCGCGCTCGATCGTCACGGTGACGTCAACCTCATCCATGTACTCATCATCGAGCCAGAGAGTCAGTACACCCTCGTAGTCCTGACCGAGGAGACCCTCAGGAACAGTGATGTGCAGGACAAAGTCCTCCGTTGCACCGTCCGCGATCGCGGCAGTTGCAGGATCGAATGTGATGTTCGCACTCGGAATCATCGAGCCGGTCGCTCCGACAAGACCCGGAAGTCCATCAGGACTCTCGATCGTGAACGCGAGACCGGAGGCGATATCGACGTTGCCGGTGTTCTCCACCGTCACCGTCGCATCAACTATCTCACCTGCCACACCTTCCACGTCAACGTCACCTGTGTAGAAGGCAACCGACGGGAGCGCCTCGACGAACACACGGACTGTGAACACGTCCGAGAGCCCGCCTTCAGCCGTGATCTCCACCGTGCCTTCGTACAGCCCGGTGACGACCTCGGGGTCGCTCCACGTTACGCCGACCGTACCAATGATGGCGTCATCCCAATCACAGGTAGTGCCTATCGTAACAGTGGCGCTGACGCCGTCCGGAAGATTCCTGACAACGAGTGCACCAGCGATGCCCGCGATGTCATCGTTACCGATGTTCTCGAGCGCGAACTGACCCGTGACCGGAACACCATCCGGTGCCGGAGCCAGATCCATGATGTTGCCGTTAACGTTGTACATGTTGTCGGCAACGTTCAAGGCCGTGTAGCACTCGACGTTGAGCGTGAACGTGTCAACCAGTGTGCCGTCCGTAACTGTGACGGTGCCCGTGTACGTGCCGCTCAGAGCCGGGTCGGTCCAGTCGACCTCCACAACTCCAACCAGACAGTCCTCCCACGGGAGTGTTCCGTCCAGCGTCACCCTACCATCAAGACCGTCCGGCAGGGTCACTGAGGCAACAAGATCCTCGATCGGACAGTTACCCAGGTTGCAGATCTCGAACTGCGCCGTCCCGGTACCACCGGTACCGGCAGCGTAGTCCATCACACCTGCCACGAGGTCGTAGTCCGTATCCGTGATCTCCATCGCCTTGACTTCTTCGACGACCATGTTGACCGTTATATCGTCGAACTGAGTCTCACCGTCCGCAAGAAGGGCAATCGTACCAATGTACGTGTCCGCCCTCTGGTCAGCCGGTATCGCGGCGCAGATCACGACATCGTCGGACTCGCCAAGCGGAATCGACAGGCTCGGCGGGGCGAAGTCAAGGATAGCGCCAAGAACGGCGATACCCGTGTTGTCACCCATGAGGTAGGCCGGAGCCTCGAAGTGAACGTCGTCGGCAAGGTAGTTACCGATATTGTTCACCGTCGCCGTGTTGCAGGCCTCATCGCCCGGCTCACCGGTCAGAACGACCAGCGGGCTGTCGAACTCCACGTCGATCACGGCAGTGACGTTGACGGTCAGATGGAAGTAATCCATCAGCTCGCTCACTGCGTCGATATCAGGATCGTACACAACAGCCGGACCGGCCTCACCAGCAAGCCAGCCCATACCACTGGCCCAGCCTCTGGCACAGATCGGTACCGTGCCGTCGCCCGGCGCCCAGCTTGCCGGGTGATCCGTCCTGTACGTGCCTGCCGGGAGGTCGACCGGAATCTCGGCGACCCTCAGGCGGTAGAGCTTCGACGGGCCGTTCAGCAGAAGCGTATCGCCCATCGTACCATCGAGGAGAATCTCGATGGAGTACTCACCGTCCGGCGAGTAGACCCAGAAACTGACCGGTGTCGAAACACCGTCGGCCGGGATCTTCGTCAGCACGTCAGTGGTCGGATCGTAGTACTGCAGATCGAGGATGCTCTCGGTACCGGGGCCGTCCCAGTCATCGACATTCGTCGATGCACCGGCAGCGTAGACCCGGAACTCGCCGACCATGACGTCGACGTCACCAGGAGTCACCTCGATATCCATCACGTTGCCCGCCATGTTCGCATAGTCATCATCGACATCGATGTCGGGCAGCGCGAGATAGAACTTCAGCGTGAACGTGTCGTAGATCTCATCCGACTGCCAGACACCGTCCGGCGGGTCACTGACGAGAACTCCGTGCACATCCTCGAACACCCTGACGGTACCCTCATAGAGCCCATACGGGAGCGTCGTGGTGTCGATATAGACGTAGCTCGAGTCAACCTCACTCAGATCGAGATGGTCGACAAGAGGCGTATCGAAGCTGATGACCGATGTTGGATTCATCGGGCCACTGATCCACTTATACTCCGCTTCGATCTCGTACGTCAGGTTCACGTTCCCCTGCGGATCAAGCGTATTCGTGTCCCAGGTCCGGTTGACATACGGCGTCGCCGGGAACCCGTTGAAGTCGTTGATCAGATCAGGGGTGTGCGGAGGATACGGCCACATGCCGTCAGGGTTTGTGTTCGGGTTTGCATACCTGAACATGCCCGTAACCGTGCCCGGGTACATCGGAGCACCCATCAGGTGCATCTCCGTCAGCGCGGCGGGATCCGGGAAGTCGATCGGGTCGGAAGCCAGACCGACTCCGAGAGGATCGTCATCGTCGTCGCAGATGTCGATGTCCTTGAGAGGCGCCACGTACACGCGGAGGACGATGTAGTCATCCGGGAGCTCCTGCTCCAGATGCGCCCGCCGCGTCTCGGCCTGGACATAGCCCACGTACCAGCCGGGCATCGCGCCCTCGGGTACGTCGATAGTCACGTCCACGCACTGCTCGTCGCTCCCACCGCCACCGTCCAGATCGAACAGAGGTGGATCGAAGCTGACGTAGCTGTAATGGATCCAGTGCATGGTGGTCGTGTCCGGCACCGAGTAGGCATCACCGTTCCACAGCGGACCAGCCCAGTGAAGCGACGTGGCACGCATATAAACGCTGTCGATCGCCGACACCGCGGACGGTCCATCTGAAGGATCCGGATTGAAGCCCGCATCAGTCAGCCAGACGCCGATCTGCGAGGTGCCGCTGGATCCCGGAGGAATCGCGCTCGCGGCATCGCTACCGATATCGAGCGTGTCACCGGTTGCCAGCACCGGGCCCGGGCCGCCACAGCCCAGCACGATGTCGATGTCCAGATCACCGTCGGTATAGAGGAGCGGATCATCGCCGGCGGCAACTTCGTCACCGTCGCGCACGCCTCCGCGGTCCGTATCCCACTCGTTCGGATCGGTCTCACCAGTGGTGGCCCAGTCCGAAACCGTGTCGTACGGATCGTTACCGTCGCGGAAACCGTCTCCGTCTTCGTCCTCTTCCCCGTCAAGGAGCCCGTCATTGTCCGTATCGTCGTTGTCGGGGTCGGTCATGTAGGCGCCGTCCTCAACTGTGTCGGTACGGTTGCTCGGGCACGGGTTCGATATGCTCGTGTCGTTACCCATGTAGTACAGGAGACCGAGCTCGAGGCCGTCTGACAGGTCATCGTCGTCCGTATCACAGGACAGCGGGTTGATCCCGTACCAGACCTCGAAACCGTCGATCAGACCCTCGTTGTCAGTATCGTCGTCCTCTGGATCTGTCTCCGTGCCGAGGATGCCGATGTCGGTGTCATCACCGTCCATGTCGGCGTCCTCTTCGAAGTCCGAAAGGCCGTCGTAATCACTGTCGTAGAGGTAGACGATCGAGTTCGGCGTACCATCAAAGTCCCAGACACCCGGATCGGGATTCGTTCCGCCGATGATCGGGTCTACCGGGTAGCCAGCCATCTTGCCGACCTCGAAGCCGTCGTGCAGACCGTCCCGATCCGTATCGAACAACTTGGGATCGGACGCCCTGTAGTCGACCGCGCCGGTGTGCGGCTGATGGATGACCTGATAGTACTCGTCTCCGTCGAGGATACCATCCTCGTCGAAGTCACGGTCGTTGTCGGCAAACTCGTGCCAGGTATCGAGTCCCATCTCCTGGCGATCGGACAGATTATCGTTGTCCGTGTCGTTGTCCAGGATGTCGGGGATACCGTCCGAGTCCGCGTCGTTGACGCCGGCGCAATCCTCATCGCCGTCACCGTCCCACACCCAGTCGTTATCACTGTCGACATCCATGGCGTTGTTGATGCCATCGTTGTCCGTGTCGGCAGTGGCGTTCTCCAGGTCGTTCGGGTCGGTATCGTTCTCGTCGCAACCGTCACTATCGGTGTCGGTGTTCGTCGGGTCGGTCTTGTACGCGTAGTACTCGTCACCGTCGACAATGCCGTCACCGTCAGAATCGGTGTCGTTCGGATCGCACATCTGTGCGAACTCGATGCCGTCCTCGAGTCCGTCACCGTCCGTGTCCTCGTCGAACGCATCAGTCAGATCGAGCGAGTTGTCGATCCAACCGACCGCGTAGGGCGAACTCGCGACGTTGCCCGCCAGCTCGTAGTAATCGGGCAGACCGTCATTGTCCGAATCCCTGTCCTGCGCATCCGTCTCGCTGAGCAGAGGCTCGTAGGCACCGTTGCCGTTCGCGTCCTCGACTTCGTCGTCGTAGCCGTCGAAGTCGCTGTCGGTGAGACGCGGATCCGTCATCGTTGTCGGATCCTGGTCGCCTGCACCAAACACGGCGGGGTTCGTGTAGCCACCGATGTTGCCGGCGTGGTAGCCGACCTCGAGACCGTCGATGAGCGTATCGTCATCGCTGTCCATGTCTCTGGGGTCGATCCCAAATGCCAGCTCGTCGCCGTCATAGACGCCGTCGTCGTCGGTGTCGCCGTCCATAGGATAGGTCTCAGTCGTATCCAGGACGCCGTCGTAATCGACATCTTCCATACCATCGTAGAGGTTGTCGTCGTCCATGTCCGCGTCGAGCGGATTATAGCCGCGCACATTCTCCCAATAGTCGGTGATGCCGTCACCGTCGGTGTCGGCGTAGTGCGGGTTCGTGCCGTTCAAGACCTCAACGTCGTCGTCCATGAGGTCGTTGTCCATATCGTCGTCCATCGGGTCCGTCGGCCAAAGCTGCGGGATACCATCGATGTCCCACCACGTGGGATGCATCTCGTCGCCGTCCGTGAGCCCGTCGCCGTCATAGTCGGCGGTCAGGTGCATGGTCGGAGGCGTGGTGCCCTCAAGCACGGCCTCTTCAAGATCGAACAGGCCGTCGCCGTCGAAGTCGTCAGGAGTGTAGGAACAGTCACCGAAGTCCGAAGCATCGAGCGGATCGAAACCGCACGCGACTTCCTGAGCATCCGGGTAACCGTCGCCGTCCGTGTCGGGCTCGCCGGGATTCAGTGGGCCGACATGGAAGCGGGCGCCACGAGCGACCTTGGCAGCCACGTAGTCTGCGTAGGCGATCTCGGTCCTGTCGTGGAAGTCCAGGTAGACGTACGAAGGAGGATTCTCCCACTCACGCCAGTCTGAATCCGGATCCAGGACGTTCCCAAGACCGTCGCCACCAAGCTCCGAATCCGTGTCGTCCTCGGTGAACGACCAGTTCTCGACCGTGACGCCGTCAGCGGCAATGTACGTGCCGGTGATCGTGTCGCCGTCGATGATGCCGTCACCATCGGTGTCGGGATCGAGCGGGTTGGAACCCCAGTCATTGACCTCAACGCCGTCGTCGACATAGTCTCCGTCGGTGTTCGGGTTATTCGGATCGGTGCGGTATATGTTGACCTCTTCGCCGTCCGTGAGACCGTCATCGTCCGAGTCGGCGTCGGTCGGATCCGTTCCCCAGATCCAGACTTCCGCGCCGTCGATGAGACCATCGCCATCACTGTCCCAGTTCTGGTGGTTGGTCCCGTAGGTGGCCTCGTCACCGTCGAAGATTCCGTCACCGTCCGCATCCCTGTCGAGGGCGTTGATCATCGCATCCCTGAACGGCAGCGGCCGCGACGCATCCGTATTCGCATTCACGCGGTCGGAGCTGCCACTCGTTCCCTCGACCACCCCATCACCGTCGGTGTCGTCCTTGTCGAAGTTCGTCTTGTACACATAGATCTCATCGCCGGGATCGATTCCGTCGGTATCATACGGATCATTCGGATCGGTCGGATCCGAGCCGTAGATCTGGAGTTCGGCGTTGTCGTCGATGCCGTCGCCGTCCGTGTCCGTGTCGTACGGATCGGTCTCGCCTGCATCAACTACGCCATCTCCATCCACATCCTCGTACTCATCATCGATACCGTCGTTGTCGCTATCGAGATCGAGTGCGTCAATGAGACCGTCGCCGTCCGTGTCGCGACCAGGACTGGCCTGCGGATTCTCGATCGTGTCCGAGATACCGTCGCCGTCCGTGTCTACGTCGCCCGGGTCGGTCTTGTAGAGGGTGATCTCCTCACCATCGTACCAACCGTCGCCGTCGGCATCTTCACCGCTCAGCGGATTGCTCAGCGCGTGGTAGATCTCATAACCATCGCTGAAGCCGTCGCCGTCGGTGTCATACATCTCGGGATCGATCTCGCCAGCGTCGACCACACCATTCTCATTGTAGTCTTCCTGGCTGTCCGTAACGCCGTCGTTGTCACTATCGAAGTCGACCGCATTGATCTGGCCGTCTCCGTCGGCGTCCGCGTTGTCCTCGTTGCCGATTCCGTCGAGGCGACCGTCCCCATCCGTATCAGGATTGGTCGGGTCGGTTCCGTACGTGATCTCCTCGAAGTCGTTCCAACCATCATCATCAGTGTTCTCATCGAGTGGATCACATCCGTACATCGCCTCGAGTCCGTCGATCAGACCGTCGTCATCGGTATCCGCGTCGAGCCAGTTCGTCTCAAAATACGGGCTCTGCGGCTCATGAACACCGTTGCCGTTCGCGTCCTCGACGCCATCAGGAATCCCATCGCCGTCAGAATCGAGATCGAGAGCGTTGATCAAGGTGTCCTCGTCCTCAATGCTGTCAACGAGCCCTTCGATTCCGTCTGAGATCCCGTCGCCATCGGTATCCCAGTTGTACGGGTCTGTCTCGCCTACATCGACAATGCCGTTGCCGTTAACGTCCTCCTCGACATCCGTGAGACCATCGCCGTCCCAGTCTGCACCCTCGTCCAATACGGTACCGTGCAGACCGTGCTTGATCTCATAGAAGTCCGGCAGGCCGTCGCCGTCCGTGTCGTAATAGTACGCACAGGCCGGGACGGCACCGACAAGCATAAGCGAGAACACGACAAAGAGCGAAGTGAGCGCCACGAATGCGCTTCTGTCGCTGCGGTTCTCTCTTGCCATCCGACAACCTCCTAGAATTGCGTTCTCACTCCGATGGCGCTCTCCCATGCGCCTCCGGGGCCCCGTCGTGCAGCATCCCTGCTCACACGCGGAGAGTTCCCGCCGCCCACCAGGAGCGACGAACGTCCCCCTAACTACCGGTACTGAGTATTCGTGCATTCACCTCCTATCGACGCTGGATAAGCCACCACACTGGCGGCCTCCAAACGTAGGAACCCAACTGTTTCTCTCCACTAGTCTACCTCTTCACAACCACCCTGTACGGGTTTTGCGGCAATCTAGCACACGGTCCCGAAATCTGTCAACCTTCTTTTTACCCTCGGGTCCGGGGCCTGCCGTCGTTCCAACGCAAGGGCCTTTGTCAAGTTAGCGCGCCGCGCCGAGCTCTTGTAGGAACCGTCGCGACATCTCTATCGAACTCCGCCGCGGATCCTAGACGGAACCTCCGCCATCCGTCCACCGGCGCTTTCCCATCGCTCTGCGTTCTATCAGTGTCCGCATCCCGATCGTCTCGCCGCTCTGGACGTAAGTCCGCGCTACGCGTTTGCCTATGCCACAAATCACTTCGTAGTTGAGGGTGTTCGACCGTTCAGCCACCTCGTCGACTGTTATCTCCTGATCACCCTGTTTTCCGAACAGTACGACCTCGTCGCCGACCGCGGCCTTTCGGATATCATCTATCCTGACGAGAGTTACGTCCATCGTGACGCGTCCGACCACCGGTGCACGCTGTCCTTGAATCAACACCTCGCCGCAGTTGGACAGCCTGAAGCTGTAACCGTGCCCGTACCCGACGGGAACGACCGCTATCTTCGTCGCCGTTTCAGTCAGATACGAACGCCCGTAGCTCACACCGTGGCCGGCCGGCAGATCGCGTATCTGAGCGATCCGGGACTTGAAGGTCATCACGGGCTGCAGGTCCATGTCCACGCCTGCTGTGGGAGAAGGCCTGAGCCCGTAGATCATGATGCCGAGCCGAGCCATGTTGAGAGGGCTCTCAACCGAGGACTTGATGTTGAGAACCGCCCCGCTGTTTGCTGCGTGTCGGAGCGGTATCTCGATCCCCTTGCTCTCAAGTCGTCGGAGAAGTGCCTGGAACTGCTCTATCTGATCGAGTGTGAATTTCTCATCATCATCCGACGACGGGAAATGCGTGAAGACCCCCTCGAGCATCAGCTTCGGTAGTTTCCTCACCGCCGCTATGAAGGGACCGGCATCCGTCAGGGCCACTCCGCAGCGCCCCATACCGGTGTCCACTTCCACGTGGACAACGCCTTGCTTCCCTCGCGAGACGCATGCCCTTGAAAGAGCGCGTGCGATGCCCAAACTCGGCACGGTGCACGACAGCTCGTATTCGATGATGCTCTCGGACTCACTTTCCATCGGCGGGCTCAGGATGAGGATCGGCGCGTCAATGCCCGCTTGCCTGAGTTCCATGCCCTCGTGGAGAGTGGCCACGCCGAGCATGCCTACGCCCGACCGCACGGCTATCCTCGCCACCTCCACCGCACCATGCCCGTACGCATCGGCCTTCACTACCATCAGGATATGGCAGTCGTCTCCCGCACGGCGGCGCACCTCTCCGATATTGTGGATCAGTGCATCCAGATCGATCTCGACCCATGTCGAGAAGCGCATCACCTTCCTCCTGGAAGTACTGAGCTTCCCCGAACGGGCCAGACGAGCCATCAGGGAAACATTACTAAGTAGCACAGCCCTAGTACCGCCGCAAGTGGATTCACCAGAAAAGTCCCATCCAGGGCCCTTTTCACCCGCCATCAAACATGTCAGTACATGGACTTGTCAAAGAGCACGCGTGTAGGTACGAGGACTCAGGCCCCTCACAGCATCACCGTCAGGGACCTTCAGAACCGCCGTATCATAGGCCTTCTGTCACACACCGACCCATAGAACTCCACACGAACGCCGTTCAGCTGCAAGGCGCGTGCCAGTAGACGTGCAACTCGCACGATACGGCATCTGCACGCCGCACACAACAGCGGTTGAAACAGGCAGATCCCTGTTGTATCATCCCCCACTGCGTGGCAGTGTCTTATCATGGTCCAATATGAGGTATAGAGCGCTGCGCCACGGGGGCTCAGCCTCTGGACGAGAATCATGGGGGCTTCCAGAGTGATAGACAGAAGCGCTTCACAGCTCTTTGGACAGCTGCTTGAACTTACGCGCCTCCTCAGATCTTCCAACGGCTGTGC
>JAUWBY010000148.1 GCA_030609605.1 Candidatus Eiseniibacteriota bacterium | reverse complement strand
GGTAGTGCTCTTCCGGCGTCTGCGGGCGCCTTGAGAGTCGGATCTGATACAGACACGGGAAACGGGGCTCGCCTGGACGGTGCGCCCCGTTCCTGTTACTGCTTCCGGTCCGAGCGAGCGTGGATAATGAATGAAGTCTCATTGTGATAGTTATGGTTCATAGTTTCTCTTGCAGAAAACTCCCGATGGTGGTACCCTCGTTTTCGGATGATTTGGTGTCACGATGAAGCGTGCATCGAGCGACCGAGGTTCATTGCTAACAAGCGAACATCACCTGAGGCAACGCATCTTTGAGTAGGGGGGGTGCAATGAGAGCAACAGTCATTGTCCTGACCGTTCTGTTCATGTTTGGAGCGACTAGCTTGTCGCTCGCGGCTCCCATTCTGCATTTCGGAGAGGACCTGGGACTCGGGGAGTACACTCCGCTGACGACCTGGGCGAATGCCGACGCAGCACGCGACGCTTTCTTCGCCAACCTCGTAGGCGTCGGAACTGAAACCTTCGAGGGTTTCGGTGTCGGAGCCACGTCGCCACTGGGACTCACGTTCCCGGGCGCTGGACTCGCCACGCTCCAGGGAAGCGGCGAGATAGCGTCGGTTCCGCCGGGGAGCACGAACGGCTACGGTCGCTATGCGACTTCGGGATCTCAGTACTGGGAGACCGGTTACAGCTTCGCCATTGATTTCGACGCGCCGATTGCGGCATTTGGGTTCTACGGAATCGACATCGGCGATTTCGACGGCAGTGTGACCCTGTCCTACGGGAACGGCACCATGACGGAACTCATCATCCCGCATACGGTTGGTGGGCTTGGCGGATCGGTGATCTACTTCGGGTTCTACGACACTGAGAATACATTTACACGGATCGAGTTTGGCAACACCGGAGCCAGCATTGACTACTTCGGGTTCGACGACATGACCATCGGCAGCATCGAGCAGGTCAATCCTGTTCCGGAGCCTGCCACACTGCTCCTCATGGGTAGCGGGCTTCTCGGCTTTGTTGGCACGGTTACCAGGCGCAAGAAGCGCTAGACACGGGCGCAGAGAACAAGATACGATTCAGAGGGGAGGAAGAGACATCTTCCTCCCCTCTTGCTTTGTACGCGTGGCAGTCAAAGGACGCCGGACAGGAAGGGACTCGTGGCAGGTATCCGTGACAGCATAATGGGTGCGATTGGCAATACGCCGCTAGTGCGCCTCAACCGCGTCATCCCCGAAGGATGCTCGGTTCTCGCCAAGCTGGAATTTTTGAACCCGCTCATGAGCGTCAAGGACCGGGTGGCTGCGGCCATGGTTCTCGACGCTGAAGAACGTGGAGTCCTCGGGTCGGGTGGTGTCATCATCGAGCCGACCAGCGGGAACACCGGTCTGGGCTTGGCATTTGTCGGTGCAACGCGCGGCTACCGCGTGATTCTCGTGATGCCCGACACCATGTCTGTCGAGCGACGCGATCAGCTTCGGGCACTCGGCGCGGAGGTCGTCCTGAGCCCCGGCGCGCGTGGGATGTCAGGAGCAGTGGAGATGGCACAGGTACTTGAGGACGAGATCGACGGAGGGATTGTTCTCGACCAGTTCAACAACCCTGCAAACCCGGCGATCCACCGCAAGACGACGGCCGAGGAGATATGGTCGGACACTGATGGTGAGGTCGACTTCTTTCTTGCGGGAGTAGGGACGGGTGGAACGATCACCGGTGTAGGTGAGGTTCTGAAGAAGAGGAATCCCCGCATCCAGATCATCGCCGTCGAGCCCGAGTGCTCAGCCGTTCTCTCCGGCGGCTCACCAGGTATCCATTGTATCCAGGGGATAGGCGCCGGGTTTGTCCCAGGCGTTCTCAATATGGACATCATCGATGAGATAGTGACCATCGGAGATGAAGATGCCTGCGCGATGACACGGCGGCTGGCCAGGGAGGAAGGAATCCTCGCCGGCATATCATCAGGAGCTGCCGTCCATGCTGCCGCAGTAGTCGCCGACCGGATGGAATCCAAGGGCAAGACAATCGTGACAATCCTGCCGGACAGCGGCACACGCTACACGTCAACAGGCGTCTTCGACAAGTAGATCGGGCCCCCGCCGGATTCACCGCTTGACCATCTTCACGCAGAGTATAGACTGAGTTCACACGTCCGGAGGGTCCTTTTCCAGGGGGGGGTATGGCTCGTCGAGAGAGGTGGGCAAGCAGGCCTGCCTTTATTATGGCGGCGATCGGCAGCGCGATAGGACTCGGCAACCTGTGGCGTTTCCCTATGGTCGCCTACGAGAATGGTGGAGGCGCGTTTCTGATTCCGTACATCGTCGCGCTCCTCACGGCCGGTGTACCGCTCATGATCCTCGAGTATGCGCTGGGACAGAAGTACCAGAAATCCTCTCCCGGATCTCTCCGCGAGGTCAAGCCCGGCTTCGAGATGATAGGCTGGTGGGCCCTCGGTATCGGGGCCTCCATCTCGTTCTACTACGCCGTCATCATGGGCTGGTGTTGGGACTACCTGATCTACTCGTTCACACAGCCGTGGGGCGACGCGCCCGAGGCGTTCTTCCACAGTGTTCTCAGGCTCTCGTCCGGTCCCGGCGAGGTCGGTGGCATCTCGTGGCCCGTTCTGGCCGGTCTCGCCGCCACCTGGATCTCCATCTACTGGATAATCAAGAAGGGCGTTCTGAGAGTCGGCAAGGTAGTGATGATCACTGTCCCACTTCCGGTACTCCTGACACTGTTCATTCTCATCCGCGGACTCACGCTTCCGGGAGCGCTCGAGGGAATCCGCTACTATCTGACGCCCGACTTCAGCGCTCTCTTGAGTGGCAAGACGTGGCTTCAGGCGTACGCGCAGGTTTTCTTCTCGCTGAGCCTGGGGTTCGGTATCCTCACCGCGTACGCGAGCTATCTGCCGAAGCGCTCGGACATCACCAATAACGCCTTCATCACGAGCTTCGCCGACGCGGGCTTCGCCTTCTTTGCGGGCTTCGCCGTGTTCAGCATCCTGGGTTATCTGGCTCAGGCGCAGGGCGTGCCGGTCGGGGAGGTTGTGACGGGTGGTCCCAGCCTGGCGTTCGTGGTCTACCCCACGGCCATCAGTCTCATGCCGGCAGCACCTCTCATCGCGGCGATGTTCTTCATCACACTTCTCACTCTCGGTATCGACTCAGCCTTCTCGATCGTCGAGGGTGTGGTTTCGGGCGTGCGGGACAAGTGGCGCATCTCACAGAACGGAGCGGCGGCTGGGTTCTGCACCTTCGGTTTCCTCGTAGGTGTCGTCTACACAACAGGATCCGGTCTCTACTGGCTCGACATCGTTGACCACTGGATGAACAACTATGGGCTTGTGGTCATCGGATTCCTGGAGTGCATCGCAATCGGCTGGTTCTTCGGCACCAAGAAGCTCAGGGCGTACATCAACGAGGTATCCGATTTCAGAATCGGCTGGTGGTGGGACCTCTTCATCAAGTGGTTGACTCCCCTGGCTCTGGGTTGGGCGCTTGTCGCGAACATCGTCGAGGAGTTGAGCGTCCCATACGAGGGTTATCCTACTTGGGCGCTCCTCGTAGGCGGCTGGGGCGTCGTCGCCGTCATAATCATCCTCGCCGGCGTCCTCACGGGCCTGCCTTGGCTTGAGAAGAAGGAGGGTGAGTGATGTCGGTCGCAGCATGGGTCATGAGCATACTGGTGAGTCTGATTCTCTATGGCGGCTTTGGTTGGTGTGTCGCGATAGCGATCCGGAAGGGAAGGGAAGAAAGTGAGAAGAAGTAGCGTGAGCCGGGAGCGCGAAGACGAGCGCAGCGCGGCGCACTCGGCGAAGTGCGGTCATTGGCGGGTCGCATTCGCGGTGACGATCCTGGCCGCTGTCGTCCTGTCCGGATTGTTCCAGGACGTACACGCAGTCTGGCCGCCCTGGGCAAAGGACAAGGATGTGCCCGACCCGGTCTACCCGAATGTCACCTGCTCAGCTGATTGGCTCAGGGACCACCTTACTTCACGGGGCGTTGTCGTTGTGGACGCGCGCGCTCCTGATCTCTACCTGGATGGGCACATTCCCGGAGCCATCTCTGTTCCTGCACACGGACTTCCCTTTGTGGAGGGCGAGGGTGACATAGCGGGTCTTTCGGCGGCGCTCGGCGAAGCAGGCATCGGCGGTGGTGGGACGGTTATTTGCTACGGAGACGAGGTGTGCTCGGATGCAGCCGGATTCATATTCTGGGCGCTTGAGGTCTCCGGTGCCGGGAAGGTCATGCTCCTGGATGGAGGATACGAACACTGGGTCTCCACCGGTGGAGGCGTTGAGACCACCGTGCGAACACTGTCGCCCGTGACCCGGTCGAAGGTCCCGGCCACGGAACTCCTTGCATCGTCCGAATACGTTGAGAGCATCTACGGTGTGAAGGGATTCGAGATCGTCGATACGCGAAGCCGCGCTGACTGGGAAGGTCCCGTGGACGATCCTTCGACCGGTCCCGTGGGTAGGGTGGGGCACATCCCGCACAGTCTCCAGTTCGACTTCAGTGAGTTCGTGGGGAAAGACGGCCTCCTGTTTCCTGCTGATGAGTGCCGCGAGATCTTCTCGGTTCTTGGTCCGCGCCGGTCGAATCCAGTGAATCTGCAGGATGAGTTCATCATCCACGGAGACGGAAGTCCCGGCAACGGCGCGGCGGGCTACTACCTTCTCAGGCGAGCCGGCATCGCCGGAGTGAAATACTTCCCAGCGGGCTGGAGCCGATGGATCTCGGATGAAGATCTTCCCACCGTACGGTTCATCAGCGGGGAGGAACTCAAGGTTCTCGTTGAGCGAGAGCAGCGCTGGCCGTGGTCTGACTCTCCGATGGAAGCGTTCGTCTTTCTGGACGTGCGCCACCCGTCGGATTACGCGAAAGGGCATATCCCAGGGTCTGTCGTTCTCACTTCGAGGCTTGTCGCCGACTCACTCGATGTGTACATGGATCGTCACTGGCCGGAAGCCGATCGGAGGACGATGCCGATCGTGTCCTACTGCTACGGCCCGACATGCATCCGGAGCCGGCACTCATCGACGGATGCGGCGCGGGCCGGTTTCCGTGACATCCAGCGTTTCTATGGCGGCGTGATCGAATGGCGCCAGGTGTCGGGGCGTATCGCGAAGTAGCCGCGTCGTATCGGCGCAGCGTGGAATGGCGCCGACGGACGCAGGAAAGCAAGTGGCGTCATCAGCAGGAACCCCGCTCGGTGCATGCTGTCCGAGCGGGGTTCAGTGTCTTGTCGTGCCCCTGATTCTCGAGAATCAGTTGTGCAGTTCTTCTAGAAGCCGAACATACTCTTGATCTTGCCCCACGTGCTCTGCTCTACGGGACTCGGCTCTTCGACGATCTCTATGTTGAGACCGATCTCCTCAACGTGGTACGTGACGTAGTCGCTGAGGGTTACATAGTCACACTCACTCAGGACTCCATCGCTGTTGTCTTCCCATTCTATGACCTCCCACTCCTGGCAGAAGACCGGGTACACTTCATGCCATATCTCGCCCGTCGGGTCTCCGCCCGGCTCGGGGTCTGTAGGCTCCACCCAGTGCTCCTCGCCTCCCGTAACAGGGACGAGCCAGTATGTCGGGCCGGTCCAGACGATGTGGTAGCGAACGCCGGCGAGGATGATGACGTCGCACACGCTCACGATACCGTCACCATTGTCCTCGTAGCCATCCTGAACCTCGACGAGGCAGAAGTTCGGGTGAAGCTCGTGCCACTGGGAGCCGTCGGGCGGGATTGGATCAAGGATCGGTGAGCCCAGGAACTCCATGTGTCGCTGCGCAGCTACGGGCACGACCAGCAGTGCGATTGCAGCAATTACCGCACAAATCCGCATG
>JAUWBY010000122.1 GCA_030609605.1 Candidatus Eiseniibacteriota bacterium | reverse complement strand
TTGTCCGTTTTCCGTCGGTCTCCCGGCTTTCTGGGTATGAGGCTCGGTGCAATGACCTCACAGTGGAAGCCGTCCCTGCCGAGTGCACGCTGCAGGACGTAGCCTGCTCCGGACGCCTCATAGCAGCTTCTGGGAGTACCGTCCTGGCTCAGTCGTCTGAAGAACTTCCTGACCGCGTTGAGATCGCCTCTCATACGGACGACCTCGGGGTCGTGTGAGTCTCCATACAGGACTGCAGCCGTGATCGAGCTCTGGTGCACGTCCAGTCCCACCCAGATCTGATCTGTGCTATACTGCTCCATGGTCGGGCTCCTTTCTGAGAGCTTGCCTCTCATGTGGCTCTGGTCCGCAACGACCAACCCACGATAGAGGATCGAGCCCGACCGTTCCATATGGTCTAGCATCACCACAGTCGAGGAACCTCACTCTGCGTCACTTCCTCCACGCTCCTGAGTAGTCAGAGACCACGTGTCTCCGTCCTTGTGATACCGTCCAGTCTCCAACACCTCATCGCCACTGAAGATCACGTAATCGGCATTCCAGCTCCTCCTGCTCATCATTCTCAAGCTGGCTCCAATCAAATCCTCTGGCCTGTTCGCGACCATCACCGCGAATGGCAGCTTTAGGTTGAATGGATTAGGCAAGCAGGAGACGAAGCTCACCTCCTCATCTCCATAGTTCTTCTCGCCAACGCAGATTGCACCATCGGCAAACACCATGGGAATCCCTATCTCGAGCCGTTCGAGGAGTGCATTCGCGCCCGGGGTCGCGTAGATGAAGGCGATCTTGTCCCGCCAGTCGATATCGAGCGCCTCTTCGTCGCTGAGGAGCACGGGTTCTATCTCTGCGGACGAGAGGAAGCCGGCGAAGGTCCCCACCTCGCCTTGAAGCTGTTGTGCCATCTCCTCGTCAAGACCCGTCGGATACACGATGTAGATCTTGTCAGCGAGGGGGAAAATAGCATCAAGGGGCCCCCCGAAGGTTGTTATCCTCTCCGGGAGGTCCTCGACCGGAATCTGCGTGAGTCCCGCCGCGATAACCGGCGCAAACAGACCGAACGTCGGATACTCCTCCCGATGGGCCTCGTACCCATCCAGCAGGCTGTCTACTTGGCTGACGTACCAGAACCCCTTCCCCTCTTGGTAGGCCAGGAACTTCCCCTTGTCGAAATCCTCACGGAGTTTGGCTCGAAGGCGGATTTCACAGGCGCGTACGATGTGTTCGTACAGGCAGACCCTCCAAGTGGGATACGCCTGATTCCGCATCGTTGCTCGGATAGGCTCAAACAGGCGTTCCGATTCCTTGAAGCGATCGTAGCTCCCGTCGACCAACGGGTTGACAAACGAGTGGCTCCATTCGTGAAGCATGATGCTCTCGATGTAGTCGAGACATGCGAACGTCACTCTCGCATCTCTCAACGCACAGGGACCGAGGACGCCGTAGATGTCGTACCCCTTCTCGGCCTCTACCGTGATCCCATAGCCACCTGCGAAAAGAGGTGACAGGATAACACCGTAGCTCCTTCTCGACTCGCCATAGAAGCCCTCGAGGACTTGAACATAGTCGTTTCCCTCGATTAGCGACTTCACCTCTCCTACTTGGATGTCATAGAGAGCCTCGTGAGCTTCGTAGAACCGCATGAACTCAGTGCTGTGGGCGAAATCCCTCAGTGCATTGGCCAGCAGCATCAGGTTCTCCTCACCCCCTGCTCTTCCAATGAGGTAATCCGAGTAGGGGTGCTTCTGCTCCAGCTCCGGAGGGTCACCGTGATGGAGCATGAAGCCGACGGGGGCGTCGTGCGTGAAGCCCGCCTGAGCAAGCTGCTCAACAGCGGCTATGGCTCGGTGATCCTGGAAGTCCTGAAAGTAGCGGTCCATGTCTTCTTTGTAGGAGGTCTTGCTCTTGATGTGTCCTCCTGGCGCCCACGATGTGAAATGCTGTGCGACTGCCAGAAGCTCCATCCTTGGGTCCACTGTCAGAGTGAACTTGCTGTTCGTACCCGCTTCTGATCCACCAGTTGCCGCTGTGTCCCTCCCTGGGTCCCGTGGAGTCGCGCTGCCGACAACACTGGACGCGAGCAGTCCCAGGGACCAGCATCATGAGCTTGCTCGTCATGCGTCTCATCTTCTCGTCCTTTCCGGCCACATCGGAACGATGCACTGCTGTGGTGCCTTACGTCACTTGGAAAAGGCAAACTTCGCTGACCCGTATTCCAACAGATGATCACCTCCCTTTCACTTCGACGTGCCGAACAGGATGCCGCCTAGGGAAGGAGCTTTCCGAGTCCGGCATCGAGTTCGCAGCCGGCGGAGATCGGGTCAATCCCCACGGGGATCGATCGTTCCGCCGGTTGTCCGTTCTCACCGCCTCGCATGAACAGCAGAACGACTTCCTTGACGGGTCTCCCGAGAATCTTGGTGAGAGCCAGCCCGTAGGTGAGAGCCTGAGGCGTGTAGTGATTCTCGAGCATGTCGAGCCCGCCGGGGCCGAGGAGGTTGGTCTTGTAGTCGACGACGACAAGCTCTCCGTCTTCCTCGAAGACGAGATCGAGCGAGCCTTCGAGGAATCCGTCACCGTGGGGGAGGCAGAGTGGCATCTCCTTCATGACGAGATCGGCGTTCCTGGCTCGGATCATCACATCCGACTCCAGCGCGCACTCGACGAGAGCGGCGGCAGCTTCTGCCTCGTCCTTGTCGAGTCCCTCCATTATCGCAAGAGCGTGAGCCACCGCCGCCACGTTACCCGGGCTTCGGAGATCGATCCGCTCGAGGACACGGTGCACCAATGTGCCGAACTCTCGCCCGGAAAACCTGTCCAGCGAATCGGCGGGCCGGGCGAACGTGTCGGGCTGGTCCATGGACCCGGAGAGCGCACGCGGCGAGTCCGCTGGAGAGGAGAACCTGTCGTGGGCGTCCGCGGACGACGCCGCACCATCGGAAAGCGCCGGCGCGCAGCTGCCGTAGTCCAGCGAAGATGGTGTGACTGTGAGAAGTGGGGAGTGGTGCTTCTCTGCATAGCCGGCAAGCCAATCCCGCCAGCGTTCCTTCTCCAGAAACGCTTCAGTCTTCTCGTAATCGACACCCTTTGCGGCATCGAGGTCGAGCCGGACTTCAGAACGCCTGACGCGCGAGAGATCAAGCTCAGCGATATCGTAGCTTACGACGGCAGGGTCACCGGCGATGCCGGACACGGCTCCGACCGGCGCGCCGGCCATCTCTCTCAGGGCTGAGAGCTTCGTCAGGAGACCGGAGTCGTTCCCGTCCTGCGTGAACCACGGAACGACCAGGAGATCGCGTGCCCGCGTGGTGGCAACGTAGAGAAGCCGTATGATCTCAGCCTCACGTCGGAGCTTCTCGAGCTCCGACGCCTTCGCAAACTCCCGCGTGCAGAACTTGTTGTCCCTGTTCCCAATACCCAGGTTGATGCGTCCCGTTGCGCGGTCGATGATGATGCTTTCGCTCCTGTCCCTGAATCGCCCAAGATCCGGCAGCACCGTGATCGGGAACTCGAGTCCCTTCGCCTTGTGAACAGTCAGAAGACGCACGAAGTTATCGCCCTCCTCAGAGAGGGGGGACTCTGCCTCCTCGGGTGTGAGCTGTGAGATGTTGCGAAGCCACCTCACGAACCCGCCGAACGACATGAGCTCGTCTCGTTCCATCGACGTCGCCAGTTCCACGACCTTGAGCAGGTTCGCGTGGCGTTGTTCCCCTGACGGCTTCAGGAGGAACAGCTCGAGCGCCGACGTTTGATCGAAGAGCCTGAAGATCACGCTGACTACGCCGTCTGCGTTCCTGACGGCATGGAGCTCTCTCAAGAGCGCGAAGGCTTCCTCGACCTCGGCAACTCCATCCGGGGAAGGCGAGAGGTAACCGAGCGTCCCAGTCTGCCACTTCTGCAGGACGATCGCATCGTCGGAAACCCCGAAAAAAGGAGTTCTGAGAGCGCCGACAATGGCCGCGACATTGTGTGGGTCCTCGATGGCCGTCAAGACCGTGGCCAACTCCTGAACCTCGCGGCGTATGTAGAACTTCTTCCCGCCGAGGATGCGATACTCAATCCCGTAGTTGTTGAGCGCATCCTCGTAGGCGTCGAGAGCGGTCATCGTTCTGAAAAGGATGGCGACGTCCCGGAGTTCGGGGGAGCGCCAGGTCTCCGTGTCCCTGTCGTAGACGAGTTCGCCGCTCGCGGGCAGCTGCTCGATGAATGCGGCCACAGCCGCTGCTTCGAGAGCACGCACCTTGTCGGTGAGCGGCTTCTCGCCTTCCGGGTGGGCGGGTCCTAGGACGACGATTCCTGCCCCCGCCGTGTCGGGAGGGCGGTGCGGGACAAGGGGAGCGTAGTGAGGCTGATAGGAGCGCCCATCGTCGGGCGGTTTCATGATGCCCGAGAACGCGGCGTTGATGCCCTCGATGATGGCCGGTCGCGTTCGGAAGTTCTCCACGAGTTCGAGAACCTCGCCGGCAGCCCTCACGATTTCCTTGGCCTGCTCGTACGTCTCGATGTCGGCTCGGCGGAATCGATAGATCGACTGCTTCGGGTCACCGACTATGAAAAGCTTCCCGGGCTCAAGGTCGATTTGCGTCCAGTCGCGGGCGGCAGCCCCCTTCTTCTCCGCGAGGAAGAAGGCTATCTCACACTGGAGCGGGTCGGTGTCCTGGAACTCATCCACGAGGAGTCTGTCGAATGCTTCCTTGAAATGACTGCGGACCTCGGTGTTGTCTCTGACGAGATCGCGGGCCTTTGTCAGAAGGTCCTGGAAATCAAGGACGCCGGAGTTCCGCTTCCTGGCTTCGTAGGCAGCAATGAACCCCGCAAGCCAGTCGAGCAGTTCGACGGCGGTGTTGTGAGAGATGTCCTTTTGCAGCGCGTCCCGCTTCTCCGCGAGGTCAGCCGAGCGCGCTCGAAGGATAGCAAGGACGTCATCTTCCCAGTTGTCCTTCCTTCCCTTGCCGCTCTTTGGGAAGAGCTTCACGTGCTTGAGGGCGTGTGTGGCTCTTGCTTCCTCCGGCAGCATTCTGAGCTCATCGACCTGTCGAGCGAATGCGCGGATCGCGATTGCACCCTTGTCGTCCGGGTCGTTGCAGTGTTGTTCCGAGAGACTGAGGAACTCCCGAGCCGTAGTCGCGAGTTCGCTGAGGAAGGCGCCCGTGTCTGGGGGGGTGACTGAATCAGGCACGAGTTCAATGACGTCTCTGTTCTCAATAAGCATGAACGCGAGATCTCTGATGCCGGAGAGCGTCAAGCCGAGCGCCTGGCTTTGGCCAACAGAATCCGGCGGCTTTCCGGCCAGTTCCTTCTGGAGCCATTCCTCCCATGCCTCATCCAGGAGCACCGTCTGCTTGAGAGCGTCGGCGACGGCGAAATTGGGGTCCACGGCCGCCTCAACGGGACGCTCCTTCAGGAGGCTTGTGCAGAATCCGTGGATGGTCGAGACCTGCGCGCGATCGATCTCGTGGAGCGCGGTCCGGAATCGTTCGCGCTCTTCCGTGGTGAGAGCGCCTGCTTCCGACTCATCGCATTCAGCCGCGAGCGTCTCTTCCAGCCCGGAACGTAGCCTGATGCGTAGCTCGCCGGCCGCTTTCTCCGTGAACGTGATCGCGACTATCCGGGTGATTCTGACACCGGTCCGAACGAGCGCAAGGAGTCGGTCAACGAGAACGCTCGTCTTGCCGGTGCCCGCGCCGGCCTCGACGAGATAGGTATGGGCGAGACCTCCGTCGAGTCCGGAGGCCAGACGTCGAGCGCGCGCGTCTGTGGTTGGTCTATGGTTCATCAGTCGATTCCCCCGAGTCCCTTTACGAAGGATCCTGCCTTGGGGTCACCGTTCTTCATGAGGGCCAGAGGGAGGCTCGTGGACGCACACGCGTCCGCATAGTCGCAGTTCCTGCACCGTCGTTCATCACCTGGGTATGGGAAGAAGAGACCGCGGGAGATCGAATGGATGATGAAACCGATGGCCTTTGAAAGATCTTCCATGCGCTCTTCAAGTTCTGCAGATGTGAGGACAGTTGAAGTGACACCTGCCGAGGAGGAGATATATCGGTATTCGGCCAGCTCGACCTTGGTTCCAGGACTTCCATCTGCGAGCATGCGCTGAGCGGCGAGGATGTAGACGGGAAGCTGCAGGCGCTTGCCTTGCTCAAGCATCTTTGTGCCATTTTTGCCACGCGACCACGGTCTCCCTGTCTTGTAGTCAATCACCCGGGCTCTTCCCTTGCCGGGAACGACATCGATTCTGTCTATCTTGCCGCTGAACTCCACTCTGACTCCGCCGAAGGCCTCGAAAGGTACTCCGTCAGAGAGAGAAAGCTCGGGGTCGTCGCCGCTCTGCGGATCACCGCCGAATCGAGTCTCGAAGTACGTTGGCACGAAACCGCCGTCCTCTCTCAACTCGGCCGCCAGCCACAGGGCCAGGTTGACCTCAAGCCGCTTGAGTTCCAGGTCTCGAGCTCCGGCATATCCGGACAGGTACTGCTCGTTTCCCCCCAGGAGTTGCCGGGCCATCCGGAGGAGTTCCTCAAGGTTGTCCGCCGAGGGCGGAAGCCGGTTTGAGTCACGCAGGCCCCTCATGAACTTCTCGAGAATCCTATGGTAGAGACTGCCCCGTTCGAGCGGTGAGAGCTCAAGCGCTTCCTCGGGTTCGTCGATCGGCTCGATATCAAGGACGCGTTCAAGGAGGTACTTGAACGGGCAGGATGCGTAGCTCTCAAGCGATGTCGGAGAGATGCGTCTTCCGGGCGCGAGTCCGTCCTTCTGAAAGCCCGAGAGTTCGCGCGCCGCGGCCAGAGCCTTCTTCGATTCGAGCGCGCCGTCGAATCTCGTGAACCCGGGCGTTGTCCACCGTGTCGTCTCCATCTCGATGCGTCTCGGG
>JAUWBY010000227.1 GCA_030609605.1 Candidatus Eiseniibacteriota bacterium | reverse complement strand
GGATTCCGCGGGTGGCTCCTCATTGGATGGCTCGGTGTCCTTCTTGTCTACTTTCTCGTGCGCTCAGGAACGCCGATTGGGATGGATAAGTGGCTGAAGTTCGCGGGGCGGACGGCGCTTGTCTTCCCACTCGTAGTCATCGCACGGAAGGACTGTGATTCTGAGGGCATACTGTCGTGTTTACTGATTACCTCGGCATGTGTTGTTTTCGTCGCAGTCGGTGCGTGGGCTCGTGGGGACAGCGACATCTTCATGCGGCTCCGCCCTGGCGGTCTCAATCCCATTCTTCTGGGTCGCGCCGCTGGTCTGGCTGTTCTTGCGGGGGTGGTCGTGTGGCGGGACGCGTTCGGCAGCAGGATTTGGCTGATTGTTTTCTCGGCGACGGCGGTGGCCGTCATGCTTCTGGCTGGTTCACGCGGACCAATCATCGGGCTTGCGGCGGCGCTGCCGATTGTCCTCACATCGATTTCCACAATCCGTGAACGAGTTGCCGTGGCGGCGGTAATCGGTGCCGCGCTCGTGGCGGGATTCCTTGTGATAGCGGCGATGAACCCTGCGTCGAGACTGGTGCTCGGGGAGGTTACACATGCGACGACACAGCTTCGTGCCGTACTCTGGTCCGAGGCATACGTGGATTGGCTCGAAGCACCGTGGTTCGGTCACGGCTTGGGATCGTTCGCAAGGCTGTTCAGCTGGTCAGACCTTAGTGTCTATCCACACAACCTATTCCTTGAACTATTGGCAGAGACGGGTGTGGTCGGTGCGGTGATCGTTCTCGTCGCGTTCGTTCTGCCGTTCACATGGTGGAGGCAGATGTCGCGGGGGACGAGGGGGCTCCTGGCACTCTGGGTTTTCGTTCTACTGCAGGCGCAGTTCAGTGGTGATCTTGCTGCGAATGCAGAGGTGTTCCTGCTGCTTCCGCTTGTGAGTCCGATCCACTCGGGGTGAGCGAATGAGAGGTAATCTCTCGTTTTTCGACAGGCGTGGGCATGAGACGGGCGTTTTCGCCGGCATCGCGGCGGCGCAGGTCGCGATGGGCGTGCGGGTCATCTCGGGTGTTTTCAAGGCATGGTTCTTGGTCTCGCACTTCGGCATCGAGCTCTTCGGTCTCTGGGCGGTACTTACCTCGTGGCAACTTCTTGCCAATATGCTCGACTTCGGACTCGGGGCGAGCCTGCAGAACGAGGTTTCGCGTCAGCCTGGAGCGAGGGAACGCACGGAGCTTGTGCAGGGCGCGACACTTGTGTTCGGAGCAATGGCGGCTCTTGTCGTTCTCATCTACTTGATGAGCAGGTCTCTGATCGTCCCGTGGGCAGAGGGGCATTTGGAGCTCAGCAACACCAGTAGGCAGTTTATTGCTCGCGGTCTCGATACTGTGGTGATCCTTGGAGCGCTGCAACTGGCCTGCGAGCCATTGAGACGCGCGGTGCTCGGGTGGCGGCGTGTGGCCAGCTTCAATTGGATGCGCGCAGCCGGGGATCTCTTGCAGCTGGCAGCACTACTTGTTGCTGCCCTGCTGCGATGGCCGTTTCATGCCTTTCTTATCATCCTCGGTTTTACACCGGTCTTCGGTATATTGACTGCATTTGCCCTAGCGGTTTCCCACGGGCTTGGCGAGGCTTGGGGACGATTCAACCCGAAGGTCCGAGCTGCGGTCGGTCTTGCTCGCGTCGGTCTACCGTTCGGAGCGACTCGCCTGATCTCGCTCATTGCGCTCCAACTGCCGCCACTGCTGTTGCTATGGCTCGTTTCAGACGCGGCGGTCACCGCGTACGCGATCCCGATGCGGATCGCCGCGATTGCCCGGCAGTCGCTCTCAAGTCTGGGGAACGTTTGGTGGCCTAGGCTCGCGTCGCTGTCGGCAGATCAGGACGGAGCGGAGTTCAGACGACTGCTGAGTGCGACGCTCGGGCTGGCTATCCTTATGGCCGTGGCGATTCTCGTGGCTCTGCCTCTGGCCGTGCGCATACTCGGACACGGTGAGATAGAAAGCGGTTCCGTGAGCGCGGCCGGTTTCGCCGCGTGGGTGCTCCTGAGCGGACTGGGATGGGTGTTCACCGTGCGGGCCCTCGCGCAAGACAGGTTTCTGCTCGTCTTGCCACTGGCCACGACATATGTGCTCGTCCAAGCAGCGCTCCTCTACTGGATGACACCGCGTGTCGCACCAAACTTGCTCATCTGGGGCCTAGTCGCTGCCGAACTGGTCAGGTGGCCTTTCTTCTTCGCTATTGCAAAGCATATGGGGACGCAGACACCGCTGCACGAGCTTCGCGGCGCAGCACGGATGCTCCCGGAGTACTACCGCCGCCTTTGGTCACGGGTGCGCGCAACCGGAGCAGAGTGAGGTCATTGTGCGAATCCTGTACGTCGCGAGTCCAAGCCACACCGCATCGAGGGGCACAGCGCAGAACGTGCATGTCACTAAGATCGTCGAGGGACTAAGAGCGTACCACGAGGTTGATCTCTGGGTGCCACAGGCAAGGAGTGGTGTGGGTCTCTGGTGGGAATCGACTCGGGCGATCGCCGATGGTGTCAGGGCCTACGATGCAGTCTATGTACGCCATTCCCCTTGGTTCTTCGCGGCAGAACTTGCGGCGTCGCCGGAGCGCGGTTGTCTCGTGCTCGAGGTGAATGCGACCATTGATCTCGAGCGGATTGCTTGGAGTGAAGGACCGACTGCGAAGAACTTGGTTCTACGCAGCATGGAGAAGCACGCGCTCAGAAGGGCGAGCGGGATTGTCACTGTGAGTCGCGTGCTCGCGGCCGAACTGAGACGCGTGGGTGTTCCCGGCGACCGCATACGCGTAGAGCACAACGGAGCGACGACGGCTTCCACCGTCAGGGTGAACCCATGGAAGCGCGGCGAACCTCTCCTCATCGGTTACGTGGGTCAGAGCTTCCCGTGGCACAGGACCGATCTTCTGGCAGATCTCATCATTGAAGCAGACCGACTCGGGGTGGCGCTTGCCGTTCGTCTGATTGGATCCAGCCACGGCGAACCTCCGGCCTCACTTCCAGCGCGGCTGCGCGACCGCTGGCAACCTCTCGGGGCATTGCGGCATGAGGAGGTGCAGAATAGGCTTTCTCTGAACCACCTGAATGTGCTTCCCAACTCGAACATGTATGGTTCTCCGATCAAGATGTTCGAGTACCTGGCGTGTGGCGTGCCGGTGGCACTTCCGGACCTGCCGAGCATCCGCGAGGTCGTGGATGAAACGTCGGCCATTCTCTTCACGCCCGGGGACATGGCGGGTCTTGCGCGGAGTGTTCTGGAAGTGTTGGGCAGCGAGGACCGCGCCAGAGGTCTGGCGGAGAGGGCGACCTTGCTCGTGAAGGAAACGTACAACTGGTCGGCGATATCCCGGAGGATCGCGCTTCACATCGAGGAATTCTGTTCACGGAGAGACGCTCGGGCGTAGCCCACCAATTGACGATCCGCACACTGCGTCCGGCGTCGGTCATCATGTTTCAGAGAGCCCTCCGCCTTCTCTCGAATGACGGCACCCTTCCCGAGCAAAGACCGACGCGATCGCCCGAAGTCTCTGCTGCTGAAGCAGCGGATTGACCAAGCGCTATGAGGTTCCGTCGATGACTATAAGGAGTGTCCTCACGGGTCTTTTCTGCGGGCGGCCTGATGATAGACATCGGCGTAGCGAGCTGCAATCTCGCTGATGCCGTATCGTCGTCGGATGCTCTCGCTGGCCGCGTTTCCCAGAGCTTTTCTCTCCGTAGGGCTCATCCCGAGGATCTCGGCCATAGCCGCTGCAAGACGACCGGGATCGCGCGGCGGAACTACGCGGCCATGCGAACCGACGATCTCGGCTGAGTCTCCGACGTCGGTCGTCACGCACGGAGTGCCGGAGGCCATGGCTTCCCCGAGAACCAGGGGAAATGCCTCGCCGTGCGATGACGAAGAAACGGCCAGAGTGACCGTGGCGACAATCCTCGAGATGTCGCTGCGCTGCCCGAGAAGGTGTACGAAGCTCCCAAGATCATCAGTGCGTATCTGTTCCATGAGCTGCTGGTTCTCTTCATCGAC
>JAUWBY010000176.1 GCA_030609605.1 Candidatus Eiseniibacteriota bacterium | reverse complement strand
TGATTGCACAACTCGTACCAGTATTCCTGCCAGCGCGAGCTTTGATCTTCGGCCTCGCAACATATCTCCTCTTTTCCCGACGAGACTGTTGTGGTAGCTTCTTGCTTACACAACAGGACCCGGCCGTGATCGCGTCTGCTGTTGCAGAGCGAAATCGAGGACGGGTGGATGAGGCAGGATCACATCCTGGAGGTGTGGGTTGAAGTTCAAGACCAAGATGGAGGGAAATGTCGCAGTCGTTCGCATATCCGGAAACCTCATGGGTGGAGCGGAGAGCGACGGCGTGAGGAACGAGATCAAGCGCTTGCTCGAGGAAGGGAGTCGCAAGTTCATCATCGACCTCAAGGGCGTACCCTGGATCAACAGTACGGGACTCGGGACCCTCATGGCCATCTACACGAGTGTTCAACGCGAAGAGGGCGTTCTCAAGCTCACGCACGTCTCCGATAGGATCAGGAGCCTCTTCATGATAACGAAGCTCCTGACGATCTTCGATACTCACCCGACAGAGCAGGAAGCCCTGGACAGCTTCTGATAGAGGCTCTGCGCAGGAGACCGGATGTCCGACGCTGCATCAGGAGTTGAGGAGCTCGTCCTTCCGAGCGAGCTGGACATATTGGAACGCATGGACTCGTTGGCGGGCAAGTATGGGAAGCTGGCGGGCTTCGATGATGGTCCTCTCATGGAGATTGCTATCGCCGTCGTCGAAGCGGTGACCAACGCCGTCGTTCACGGGAACGGCATGAGTGACAGCAGGGAAGTGACGGTCAGGTTCGGGTGGTCATCGGGCGTGTTCGAAGTGACGGTTCACGATGAGGGATGTGGCTTCGACATCGATCGCGTGTGCGATCCGACTGATCCCGAACGACGCATGGGAACGTCGGGTCGGGGCATCTACATCATGCGAGAGGTGATGGACTCAGTGGCATTCGATATGGGGAAGGGTGAGGGTACGACCGTCACGCTCAGAAAGGCTGTCTGACAGAGTGGGAATGATGGGGAACGAGGCAGCGACTGGGAACGACACAAAGAAGGGGCCCTCGGATGAGGGCCCCTCTCACATCTGGTGTCCCGTTCGTCAGGCTGCTGTCTTCTTGTACTTGTCTATTGCACCTGAGCGTATGCAGCTCGTGCAGACAGTCAGCTTCTTGGGCGTGCCGTTGATCACGACCTTCACACGCTGCAGATTGGGAAGCCACCTGCGCTTTGTGACATTGTGCGCGTGGCTGACGTTGCTCCCCACTCGCGGGTGCTTTCCACAGATATCACACTTACGTGACATATTCTTCCTCCATCCGGATATCAATCGAACCATGAATCTAGCACAGGCCGGAAGGTCCCGCAAGCACTTTCATCAGTTGAGAGGGTGGCTTGACCCCCCCTGCCTGGGCAACTAGAATCCGGGTGTTCCAGAATTCCCCCAGGAGGGCACCATAGCCGCCGAGACCACCATACTTTCCCCTGTCAGATTCCTGAAGGGTGTCGGTCCCAAGTTCGCCGGACTTCTTGCGAAGGCGGGCGTGGAAACGATAGAAGACCTTTTCTACTACGTCCCCAGAGCATACATGGACTGGTCCGAGGTCTCCGAGGTGGACCGGCTCAGGGTCGGCGACCGGGTTACTGTCATCGTCAAAGTGCTCTCGTCGGAGCTGAGCAGGCGGCGGGGTGGCCGGACCGTGTTCATGGCGGCTCTGGAGGACGACACGGGTGCCATCTTCGCGCGGTGGTACAACCAGCCGTATCTGAAGGCGAGTCTCAAGAACGGCTCCAAGATCGTTCTCAGCGGCGAGGTGCGGTTCGACCGGCACGCTCGCCGGAAGGAGTTCATAAACCCCGCCTTCGAACTGATGGGCGAGAAGGATGTGGCGGAGCTGGTTCATGCGGGGAGGATAGTCCCCGAGTACTCGCAGGTGGGGGACCTTTCCGGGAAGCGAATCAGACGCTTCATGAAGACCGCGCTCGATCACCATCTTGACGAAGTAACGGAGCCGCTGCCAGCCTGGGTCGTCAAGAAGAGGTCCTTGCCGGCTCGCATGGATGCTTTCTGCGACGTTCACTTCGCGCCGTCGCTCGAGATCGCGGGGCGCGCCCGGATGCGTCTCGCCTACGAGGAGTTCTTCCTCTTTCAGGTCGTCGTTGCCGCGAGACGCAAGCGCCTCACGGCACGGGAAGCGAGCTTCAAGGGGTACGCCTGGGACAGTACTGAACACGAGAGGTTTCTCGCCTCGCTGCCGTTCGGACTCACGGCTGCACAGGAGCGGGTCATCTCAGAGATCAGGACGGACATCGAAGGTCCCCGGACCATGAATCGTCTGCTTCAGGGCGATGTCGGTTCGGGCAAGACGGTTGTGGCTGCCGCGGCGATGCACCAGGCCGCCATCGCCGGCTTCCAGGCGGTGATCATGGCTCCCACTGAGATCCTTGCGGAGCAGCACTACGCGAGCATCTCCTCGCTCCTCGGTGTTCTCGGTGACAGAGTTGTACTCCTGCGTGGTGGGATGAAGGCCCGGGAAAGGGCGGAGGCGCTCGAGTCCATATCGAGCGGGGCAGCGGCTGTGGTCGTGGGAACGCACGCTCTCATCCAGAAGGGGATCGAGTTCCATCGTCTGGGGCTCGTGATCGTCGATGAGCAGCATCGATTCGGTGTTGTACAGAGGGCGGCTCTCAGGGAAAAGGGTCTTTCGCCCGACGTGCTCGTCATGACGGCGACCCCGATACCGCGGACGCTCTCGCTCACGGTCTATGGGGATCTCGACACCTCAGTGATCGACGAGCTTCCGCCAGGCAGGACGCCGGTCACGACGGCAGTTCGGGACGAGTCAAGCCGCAAGCGAGTCTACGATTTCCTCCGAGCCCAGGTGGAGAGCGGTCGTCAGGTCTTTATCGTGTATCCGCTCGTTGAGGAGTCGGACAAGATCGAACTCGCTGCTGCGACCAAGATGTACGAGGAACTCAGGGAAAAGGTCTTCCCCGATATCTCCATGGGGCTGGTGCACGGCCGAATGAAGCCCGAGGAGAAGGGGGCCGTTATGAGCTCCTTCACATCCGGCGCGACCGGCATTCTCATCTCCACCACGGTGGTGGAGGTGGGCGTCGACATACCCAATGCGACAGTCATGGTTATAGAGCACTCCGAACGGTTCGGACTGGCGCAGCTTCATCAGCTCAGAGGACGTGTAGGACGTGGAGAGCACCGCTCGTACTGCATTCTCATGATCGGTCGCGGCGCCTCGGACGAAGCGAGGGAACGCATCCAGGTGCTCGCGGACACCAACGACGGTTTCGTCATCGCGGAGAGAGACCTCAAGCTTCGGGGGCCAGGCGAGTTCATGGGGGTGAAGCAGCACGGAATCCCGAAGTTCGCGGTCGCCGATCTGGCGACGGACATGCAACTCCTTGTCAGTGCGCGAGAGGATGCGTTCGCGCTTCTGGAGATGGACGGAGCGCTCGAAGAACCGGAGAGCCGCGCCGTGGTAGAGGCCATAGGACGTCGGTTCAAAGGGCGGGGCGCGCTGATTGATGTGGGTTGAGCAGCATCTTCATACAGCGTGTGAACGTGGAGCGAGTGCGCGGGGTTTCAGGCGAAAGGGGAAGGGAAGATGACAAGAGAAGAGTGTGTTGCGGTGCTCAGGCAGAACTGTGGAAACAAGAATCTCCTCAAGCACATGTTTGCCACGGAAGCCGTCATGAAGGGGCTGGCCGAGTGGTTGGGAGAGGACACGGAGTCGTGGGGGATGGCCGGTCTCATGCATGATCTCGATGTCGAGGAGACTGCCGAAACGCCGGAAACACACGGTCTCGTGTCGGCTGAGAAGCTGGCGGGGATGGGATTCTCAGATGAGATCATTCATGCAGTCAAGGCGCACAATGACCACGTGCCGCGGGAGAGCGCGATGGATAGGGCGCTCTACGCGGGCGATCCGGTCACAGGACTCATTGTCGCGGCCACACTCATGCATCCGGAGAAGAAGCTGGCCCTCGTGGATGTCCCGTTTGTCATGCGACGCTACAAGGAGAAGCGCTTCGCTGCCGGCGCAAGCCGTGAGCAGATGGAGACCGTAGCTGATCTGGGTATCGGACTTGAGGAGTTCATCGGTATCGCGCTTGTGGCAATGCAGGGGATAAGCGATGAGCTTGGTCTGTAGCGACAGTGATGAATCGGTGCGTGACGAGAGCGACGAGCTTGGTCTCTGGCGGCGCGCTGCCGGCAAAGTCTGTTTCTAGTAGAGCAGCTTCTCGGGGTTGATTCGCTTGTTGCGTTCCCTCACCTCGAAGTGCACGTGCGGACCGGTAGATATGCCTGTACTCCCCACCTTGGCTATCTGCTGACCCTTCTTCACGGTCGCACCCTTGCTGACAAGGATCTTCGAACAGTGGCCGTACAGTGTCTCGCAACCGTTCGGATGCTCGATCATGACGGTTCTCCCGTAGCCACCCTTCCAACCGACGAAGGTCACACGACCGGCGAGCGCCGCCCTGATAGGGCTTCCATGTCTGGCAGCGATGTCGAGCCCCGTGTGCATCATCCTACGCTTGTGAACCGGGTGAAATCTGTACCCGTAGCGGCTGGAAATCCTGCCGTGCACCGGCCAGGCCATCCGGAACAGCTGCTCCAGTGCCCCAGTGCCCGGCACGAAGATCCTCTGGCCTATCCGGAGGTTCCTGACATCCAGCCCCGGGTTCGCGTTGACGAGTTCGGCCAGCTCAACCTCATACTTCTTGCAGATGCTACTTACTGTATCACCCTTCTTCACGACTGAGTACGTCCCATCAGTGTCCGGTATCTCGAGTATCTGGCCGGGCCTGAGGTATCGTGCGCTTGGGAGGTCGTTCATGCCTATTATGGTCTCCATGCGCACGTGGTACTTCCTTGCGATATTCCAGAGACACTCGCCACGCGCCACGGCGTGCCGGACTATCGTCGGCGCGCCGCGCTTCGCCCTGCCGTTTCCGCCCAACGGGATCCGGCTTGAGATCGGATAGAGGAACTCCATCGACCGATCCCAGCTTCGCTCTCTTGAGTAGAGCAGCGGAAGTCGGACATCCGTCTCGCGTCTCGGCACACGGACGTAGCTCGCTCCGTTTGCGCACGCCAGAAGATCAAGGTCGACGCCGCTCACGGCCGCTATC
>JAUWBY010000061.1 GCA_030609605.1 Candidatus Eiseniibacteriota bacterium | reverse complement strand
GTCGATGCCTTCCTGGATGGTGAGGTAGTCTCCGCCATCGGCTAGGTCGACGTGGATCGTGTGGGCGGAAGCTGCGGCAGAGATGAGAACGAGCAATACTACCGCAAGAACGGTCTGGACGGACCAACAACGACGGCCGCTCACGGATGTGATATTCCTGCCCAGCAAGTGAGGGATGACGTGTGGCGTCGTATCTCTCATAGCACGGGTTCCTCGCAGCGGATTCCACTCAGACGTCAGACGCGCTGCCGCCAGGCTCACCTGTACAGGCTCTTGATCCGGCCCCAGCTCACAGGGGCTGCCTCGGGCGGATCTTCGACTGATGTCACCTGGCCGTCGCAGGACGCGTCGGTGCACCAGTCGGAGAAGTCGATGCACCAGAGAAGCGCAGGGTCGTCGTTGCAGTCGCGGATCTTCAGGGCGATCTCGTCCGGGTCCTCGGTTCCCCACCAGTTGCCCGTGAAGTCGATCGTGTCGGCGGAGGGGGTTGAGCTCACGAGAACCTCGTAGGTTGTATTGTCCGCGAAGAAGTTGTTGTTGAAGATGGGAGTGGAACCTGAGAACCAAACCCAGATGGCGCATTTGCTTCCTTCGTTGGTGTTGCCGAAGAAGACGTTGTTGAGGAACTGCGGAGGAGTCGCAGATTGGCCGCCGCGCACGGATGCACCACCACCGCCCCACATGCCGGCGTGGTTGTCTGCGATGATGTTGCCAGTCGCGAGACAGACGCTGTTACAAAGGGCGATGCCGCCGCCATGGTACCCAGCCGTGTTGCCGACGATTCTGTTGTCGGTGATGGACGTGTCGTCGCCTCCCAAATCCAGGATACCCCCACCATCTAGAGCAGAGTTCCCCTCGATGCTGTTGTCGGTGATCTCTGTATGATTGCATGAGATATAGATGCCACCACCTGTTTGGTTGCCGACGAAGGAGTCAGCAGCATTCCCGATGATCGTGTTCTCCTTGATGATCGCTTCTCCACCCCACACACCGATGCCGCCCCCATCACCGGCGCGATTTCCTTCGATCCAGCAGCCGCTCACCTGGATGGACGAGTCGGTGCTTCCGATGCCACCTCCCTCCATCCGAAGTGCACGACAGGCCGTGATTGTGCACGAGGCTATCCGCACATCGGCGTCGTCGGCTCTGATGCCGCCGCCCCACTCGTAGGAGTCTCCCCCCGTGATCGCGAACCCCTCGATCCGCGTGTCGGGTCCGACGTTCTCGCAGTGGATGACCGAGTAGTAGGATGCGCCCTCGTTGTCGATGATGGTCGACTCAGGGCCGGCCTCACTCAGCAGAGTCACCCCGTCCGCGGTGGGTCCCATATAGAGATGCTCGTAGTACGTGCCTGGCGCCACAAGGACAGTGTCGCCGTATGCTGCCGCGTCGATGCCCCCTTGGATGGTGAGGTAGTCACCGCCCCCGGTTTGGTCGACGTGGATTGTGTGGGCAGAAGCTGCGGCAGTGGTAGCGACAAGCAGGGCTGCTGCAAGGACGGTCTGGACGGACGAGCAACGATAGGTGCGCATGAGCACAAACCTCCGCTTGACATGATACCCAGTCAACAATAGTCTACCACATAGAGCCAGGTTGTCGCAAGGCCATTGCATATAGTGGTAATAGGAACAGTGTAGTGCATGTCGGAGGAGGCTGGGTATGAAGCTCGGAGGGCACCTAGCGAGGCTGGTCATTGCTACGCTCCTGATCGCATCGCTTGTCACGGTGGCTGTGGCTGGGGCTGGGGAACTCAGGACCGTCGGCACGCGGACGTATCAGCTGGATGGCGGGGTCTGGTGGCTCATCGATGGAGCGGACAGTTGGGAGGTGACAGGTCAGCAGGTCGTCATCGAGCACGAATCTGTTCTCAGCGAGGCCGAGGTGGATACGCTTCTATCTGAACTAGGGCTCGACGTGCGCTACCGAGCGGACTGGGGACCGTACTGCCACCTTGCCGTACCCGACACGTCGGATCCCATCGATATCACGTCGCTGTGCCTAGGCGCGGACGGCGTCGAGGACGCCTGGGCCGATACGAAGGTTAGATGGGCCGCGGCACCATCGGACTCCTTCTATGCTCGGCGGATCGGGATCCCTGATGATGACTACAACGAAGATCCCTGGTGGCGTCAGTGGAATCTCCGGTTCATCGATGCCGAGGCAGCATGGGATATCGAGGTTGGGGATACGACGGTCGTCATCGCGATGTTGGATACAGGCATTCAGCTGGACCACGACGATCTCAGGGGCAACCTCTGGGTCAACTGGGACGAGTACTACGGCGAGCCTGGGTCCAGCGACGATGATAATGAGTACATCGACGACGTCTACGGCCTCAATGTCGATGACCTCTCAGGGGATGTCGGCGGGGACATCGGACATGGTGTCTGGGTTGCCGGCCTGATCGCAGCGCAGACGTGCAACGATTCGACCGGAATCGCCGGGCTTGCAGGTGGATGGTATGGGGATGTCCAATGGGCACCGGGCACGCGGGGGTCTGGGTGCCTGATCATGACTCTTGCGTCGCCCGGCTTCAGCTCCGCCAATCTCGCGGTTGGTCTGAAGTATGCGGCCGACATGGGCGCCGATGTGGCGAGCATGAGCTTCCGTGCTGACTCGACAACAGAGTGGGAAGACGCAATCGATGAGGCTGTCTCAGCGGGCATGGTGCTTGTCGCGGCAACCTGTAACGACGGCACGTATATTCGCTTCCCAGCGAGTGACCCCGACGTAATCGCCGTCGGGGCTACCGACAGGCGTGACTACAGAGCGTGGTACTCGAACCACGGAGAGGGCCTGGATGTCCTTGCACCTTCTGGTGCCTGCACCAAGCACGCGAGGAGGTGTGGCTTTGAGAACGACACAGAGGCCTGCTTCGCCAAGTTCACAGACGTTCCTCCTGCCGAGAGCCCGTTCCTGTACTGGAACTGGGACAGTAGCAAGTACTGCGTGTACGACTCCCTGTTTCTCTGGAGCACGGGCAGCGGGACCGTGGAAGATGGCTACGACCATTTCGGAGGCACATCCGGAGCCACTCCCCAGGTCGCTGCGCTGGCGGGACTTCTCAAGTCGTACGACTCAACGCTGACGAGGACTGAGATCAGAGACCTCATCCGCCAGTCAGCCGAGGACCAGATCGGCGATGACACGGACGGCCTTGGCTACGACATCTACTACGGCTACGGTCGCATCAACGCCTACGCGGCACTCTTCCTGGCTCGAGGTGGAGGGGCCACAACTGCCAACCTGCGCCTGTGCTACGATGTGGAGTTCGATCGCGACGTAAAGATCAGCGCCGGCGACACGCTCACGCTGCTGCCGGATGTGACGGTTACCTTCGCCTCCGGGTCGGATGCCGCCAACCTCGGTGTCGATGCCAACCGCTGTGAGCTTATCGTGGAGGGGACACTCATCGCGGAGGGCATCAATGCCGACACGCTTGTCACATTCACGAGCGACGTCGACTCGGCGGGGGCATGGTACGGCATCCGTGCGCCCGCGGATACCGGTGTGATCAACATGGAGTACTGCTCCGTCGAGAACGTCTACAAGGGTGTGTCGGTGGAGGCCCCGGACAGCCTGTTCATCTCAGAGGTCAGCATCGAGGACTGTGTGAGTCATGGCATCTGGTGCAAGGAATGTGACTCGTCCGCCACCGTGGAGTCCTGCACGATCACCGATCCCGGCCTCATCGGCATTGAGGCCATTGACTGTGACGGGTTCGTGCTCGCCGGCCACGAGATCTCGGATGCGACCGTCTACGGGATCAAATGTCACGACGCCGTCGGGATGACGGTGGAAGAGAACACGATTCTTGGGGCCTCGGGGGAGAGCGGCTTTGTCGGGATCAGCTACGTGTGCGCCTCCGGGGACACGACGCTATCGATCGAGGACAACATGGTGACGCGCTGTGGTTCCCGTGGCATCTACTGCGAGGGAGGCGGTACAGGGACGGCGGTCATCGGGGGGAACATTGTCTCGGATAAGGACTACGACAGGGGCACCGCGGGCGTCTACCTCAAGACGTCGAGGGCTACGCTGCGATGGAACACCTGCGAGAAGAAGAATGTCGGCATCGTTGCCCTGACAGGCATCGGCTCGCCGAAGTGGATACCTGATCTGGGACGTGGTGCCATCGCCGCTCAGAACGGGAGCAACCGGTGGCTTGACAATCAGGCCTGGTACGTATGGACAGTACTCCTATCTCCTCACGTGCTCTACGCGGAGATGAACTGGCATGGGACCGCGAACCCCGATCCAAACAAGTTCAGTCTGAGCGTCGACTGGGATCCAGCTCTGGCCAGCGACCCTGGGAGTCGGGGGGGTGTCGGGTTCGACACAGAGCAGGGGTACGAGTACACGCTGTCGCAGAACCGCCCGAATCCGTTCAACCCCACGACAACAATCCAGTACGGGGTTGCGACACCCGGTCGCGTCACACTTAGGATCTACAACATGGCAGGGAGACTCGTGCGCACCTTGGTCGACACGGATCACATCCCCGGCAACTACGACGTTGTGTGGGACGGCCGCAATACGCGCGGCAGCCAGCTCGCGAGCAGCGTGTACTTCGCACTGCTGAGCTCCGGTGGTGAGACGAAGACGAGGAAACTCATTCTTCTGAAGTAGGCGGCGCGAACGTCAGACGCCTCCCGGCAGAACAGGAGAACACGATGATACTGAGGCTGATAGGACTCACCGCTCTCGCCATCCTTGGGGTGACGATATGTGCTCAGGGAGCGAGGACGACGGTCGATGTTGCTGAGGTCGCTGTGCTCACACCTCCCGGGGAGTCGGGTGAGATGCCGCGCTATCTCATCTCATTCGAGATCCCTGAGGTGCTGGATGGGGTAGCGATCGACTTCGCGCGGGTCCGGATGCGCGCGGAAGTCACGTCGCCCGGTGGTGTGTCTCTACCGCCACTTGTGATCGAGGCGTACCCGGTGACGACACCGTGGGAAGCTGAGAGCGTCGGTTGGTCGACCGGCTGGGAGACGGCAGGCGGGGACTTCGACGAGCACGGGTGTGCAACGTACGTTGGGGACGCCTCACAAATGGTGTCCGTGTCGCTTGACCTCACGCATGTAGTGCAGCGATGGGTGAGCGATGAAACCGAGAACTACGGCGTGATTATCCTGCTTCCCGCTGTGTGCGGCCACGCGATCACGATGGTGGACCAGCAGTCAAACCCACCTGTGCTGGAAGTGTACTGGTCCGCAGGGCGTTGATCGGTGGCCAGGACTGCCCCATTCTTGACGCACCCCTCGCGGGTGTGTATCCTCGTTGGTGCTGCGCGCGTTTCATAACAGAACACACACTACACCCGACGGCTTCGGGTCGTAAGACCCGGGCCTCAGGAAAGGGGATGCCGATGAGGGGGAGTTCTCGCTTCCTCTGGGTTGCGCTGTCCGTGTGTCTCGCACTCGTGACGGTCGCGAATGCCCAGACTATCGAAGACAAGGTCCAGGAATTCACGCTGGACAACGGGATGACCTTCCTGGTCGTTGAACGCCACGAGGCGCCCGTCTTCTTCGGCGCTGTCGCCTTTAAGGTGGGTAGCGTATACGAGCGTCCCGGCATCACGGGAATCTCGCATCTCCTTGAGCACATGCTCTTCAAAGGGACCGAGACCATCGGAACGACCGACTACAAGAAGGAGATCCCGTATCTCGAACGCGAGGATGAGCTCGCTGAGGCGGCGCGGGATCTCAAGCGCGAACTCGAACCGTGGAGGCTGGAGTTCTTCCAGAGCCTCGCGGACGATGTGATCGAGGGGTTTTCGGAAGAGGACCGGGAAGTGCTGGGGGCGGACAGGGCGCTCGAGCTTGAGCTCCTCGTTGAGAGGCTCTCCGCCGTGGGACCCACGGACGAGATGCTCGACGTGTTTGGACTCGTGCGACAGGGTGGGGTCGACCACTTCGAGCGCTATCTGGAACTCCTCGGGCTCGAGATGGAGCTCTACGACACGATGGCCGAGCACAGGGAGCTCATAATCTCCAACGAGTTCTGGGAGACCTACATGAACAACGGGTCCCGCATGCTCAACGCGGGGACTTCGTACGACGGTACCTTCTATTTCGCCTACCTTCCTTCCAACAGGGTCGAGCTCTGGATGCTAATGGAGTCCGACCGGATGGCCAACTCTACTTTCCGGGAGTTCTACTCGGAGAAGGATGTGGTCATGGAGGAACGGCGCATGAGCGAGAACAGGCCTGAAGACGTGCTTGACGAGGCGTTCATGGCCACCGCCTACAGCGCCTGCATGTATGGAAGTCCCGTGCTTGGGTGGATGACCGATATCGAGGATATCACGCGCAAGGATCTGGCCGCGTACTACGCACGCTACTACGGAGCGCAGAACGCGACAGCGATCGTAGTCGGCGACGTGGATTTCGATGATGTGAAGAAGCTGGCCGAGAAGTACTTCGGGAAGGTCGACGCCGGAGAGCCGCTGCCTCACATCACGGACATCGAGCCTGCACAGCAGGGTGAACGGCGAGTGGTTGTCAGGCTCGATGCCAAGCCCGTCCTCACGATCGGCTATCACGTGCCGAAGGCGCCGCACCCCGACTTCTACGCGCTCGGGATGCTGGCCTCGATTCTCTCGAACGGACGCACCAGCCGTTTCTATCGCTCCATCTACGATGAGAAGGGGCTGACGCGCGGCGCGCCGTACGCCTACATCGGACCCGGCAACCGGCTGGATCCGATCTTCCAGATCGGCGCGGAGCCACAGGAACCGCACACGCTTGAGGATGTCGAAACGGCCATCTACGAGGAGCTTGAGCTCATCAAGGCCGAAGGTGTCTCGGAGCGCGAAATCGAGCGCAAGCTGAATTCCAACGAAGCCGATCTTGTGCGGGCGCTGGGTTCTAACATCGGACTGGCGTTTCGTGTCGGGATGTACCAGGCGCTGCGCGGCGACTGGCGTGAGCTTCTGCTGGACGTGGAGCGGATGAAGCAGGTGACGTCGGATGATATCGTTCGCGTCGCCAACAAGTACCTTACCGAAGAGAACAGGACGGTTGGGTGGCTGGTGGAGACCGCTTCCGAGGACGGAGGAGAAAGCGGTGACGAGGTGGATATGCGTGTGCTCATGCAGTGGGTGATGACTACGCTACCCGAGGAGGAGCAGCGCGATCTCATGATGCAGTTCCAGTCCATGAGCGACAAGGACAGACAGGAACTCGCGGAGGAACTGTGGGCGCGGATGCAGGATGAGCAGGGCGGTGGATCCAAGACAGACACGGATCCAAGCTAGAGCATGAGATCAGGCCGACCACCGTCAAGATCAAGGAGCGCACGATGAGGAGACCACTTGCAGTCACACTAATTCTTCTGGCGGTTATCATCCTGCTTCCTGTGCAGGTCGATGCCGGCAGAGTGAAGCATCCGAGCAAGCTCAGGTTCGATGACATCACTCTTGAACCGTTGACGTACGAAGAGATCTCTTTCGACAACGACATGACCGGCTTTTTCGTGGAGGACCACGAGGTTCCGGTCGTGGACATCTACATGCTGATCCCGACCTCAAGAGCTCCGAGGGACAAGACCGGGCTGAACGAACTCGCTGCCTGGACGATGAGAAACGGCGGAACCGAGGAATGGCCGCCCCAGAGGATCAATGAAGAGCTCGAGTTTGTCGCCGCGAGGGTCGAGATCGCAGGCTCAGATCTCAGGACGACGGTTCATGTCAACTGCCTCAAGAAGGACCTCGATCTCTGCCTGGAGATCCTTGGAGAACTCCTGAGGAGTCCGAGCTTCCCCGAAGAGAAGATAGAACTCAGGCGATCGACAATGCTTGAGAACATCAGGCGCGAGAACGACGAGCCGCGCAGAATCGCGATCAGGGAGTTCAGGAAGGTCGTCTACGAAGACCATCCGATGGCCTGGCACGATACCGAGGAGACGGTCGCCGCCATAACGCGTGACGACCTCGTGAAGTTCCACCGCGACTTCTTTCATCCGAACAACACGATCATAGGTATCTCAGGTGATGTCACTCGCGACGAGATCATGGCCGCGCTCGATGATGCGCTTGTTGGATGGCAGCCGGCCACCATGATCGTGCAGCCGGATACACTGCTGGAGCTCTCGTTCGAGCCGTCCATAAGCTATGCGTACAAGGATCTGAACCAGGCCGTCATTATGATCGGTCACTTGGGTCTCAACAGCCGGAGCGAGGACCGCATGGCGGTGCGGATAATGAATTACGTCCTCGGCGGCGGTAGTTTCTCCTCGCGGATCACGCAGAAGGTGAGGACCGACGAGGGGCTCGCGTACGCAGCCTACTCGCGCTACGGCGACGACCCGTGGACTTATGGGATGTTCATCGCTTCGTCTCAGACGAGAGCGGATGCGGCGGGAAGAGCCATCACCCTCATTCTCGACATCATCCGTGAGATGCGCGATGAGGGGCCGACCGAAGAGGAGTTCGAGCGAGCCAGGGACAGCTACATCAACAGCTTCGTCTTCGAGTACGACTCGAAATCGCGCGCGGTCTCACGACTCGTCAATCTCAAGTGGGAGGGAAGACCGCTCGACACTCCCGAGCGTGATATCGATGCGATCACGGTGCTGACCCTGGAAGATGTCCGGCGGGCTGCCGCGACATACCTGCACCCGGACGGCCTGGCGATCATGGTTGTGGGGGACGAAGATACCTTCGATCAGCCGCTCTCGAATTTCGGAGAGGTCCGGTCGATCGAACTGCAGTAAGCGTGTACCAGCCGGGGGTTGTCTCACGGCCCAAGCTCAGGCTTGACGTGGCGACCCCCCTCTGGTACGATGATGGTTGCCGGCTTCGTATCTGTCCGCGCGGCGCACGTCGGGAGGGACTGGGCCGCTAGGAGATGGTGACGAGGGCGGCCTATCCCTATGTGGGTCGCGGCTATGGGCCACCGGCCGCGGCCATGACCCACTGACGGCCAACGGGTCTGAAGCCAGGGCGGGGCGCCGGATGTTCTTCGTTCTGATACTTGCGTTCCTATTCCTCATCTACGGCACTGTCGAGTACCGCTTCCATGCCAAGAACCTCGCTGCGGTTCCTATTCGCATCCACGTCAACGGGACCCGCGGCAAGTCATCCGTAGTACGGCTGATTGCCGCAGGCATGCGCGCCGGCGGCATTCGCACGTCTGCCAAGACCACGGGATCCGCGGCGCGCTACATTCATCCCGACGGCAGCGAGGATGTCGTCTCGAGACCAGGGCCACCCAATATCCGCGAACAGCTTGACGTCGTCAGCCAGGCGGCACGTGAGGGAGCCCGCGCACTCGTGATCGAATGCATGGCTTTAAGACCGGACCTGCAACGTCTGAGTGAGCACCGGATAGTCCGAGCCACGATCGGCGTCATAACCAACGCGCGGCCCGATCATCTCGATGTCATGGGACCGACCGCGGACGATGTTGCAGTCGCTCTCTCCGGCACCGTTCCGGACGGTCAGGTCATCTTCACCGCGGAGCACATTCGGAGCGACGCAATCCGTGACGCCGCGGAGGAGAACGGGTCCGTCTATCAGGAAATCCATGAGTCGGACTACGATGACGACATCGCCGGGGGTTTCGCATACATAGAGCACCGCGAGAACGTGGCGCTCGCGCTGGCGGTCTGCAAGCACGTTGGTGTGCCGCAAGATGTCGCGCTCGACGGCATGAGGAGCGTGACCCCGGACATGGGGGCTCTCACGATCCATAGAGTGCAGGAGGCGGGCAAGGAGATAGAATTCGTCAACGCCTTCGCCGCCAACGATAAAGAGTCCACGAAGGCAGCCTGGAACATGGTCGCCCCCAGATCCGTCCCCGACAGAACCGTGATAGGGATTGTGAGCATGCGGGCCGACAGGCCGGATCGCGCATTCCAGTTCGGCGAGATCATCGCTGAGGAGATTGAGGCCGATTTCTTCATCCTTACGGGCGGTCTGACGCACCCGGTAAAAAGCGGGGCCTTGAAGCGCGGCCTTCCGGAGGAGAAGATCGTAGATATGGCCGGATGCAGTGCTGAGGAAGTGTTCTCGAAGATCCTGGAGCTGACGAGACCTCGCTCGATCGCCATCGGCGTGGGCAATATCGGGGGCACTGGAGCGAGCATTGTCTCTCTTTTTCGCAAGAGGAGTGAAGCCAAGTGATTGAGTTCTTGGGAGGAGCCAAGACGATTCCGACAGCCGTTGGGCTGGGACTGATTGTCAGCCTCATCTTCTCAGAAGCATTCGGGCTGGCGGCGGGCGGAATGGTAGTGCCGGGTTATCTCGCGCTTGCGCTCGGCGAACCGTGGCGTGTGGTCGGGACGATCGGTGCGGCGATAATCACATTTCTCATCGTGCGGCTGATGGGGCAGTTCATGCTGCTCTACGGCCGGCGCCACCTCGTGATGGTCATCCTCATCGGGTTTGTCATAGGCCACCTGACACGCTTCGTCTTCGGACGCCCGGAGATCCCGGAGCTCCTGAGCTTCGAGGCCATCGGCTATATCATCCCCGGTCTCATCGCCTACTGGATGGAGCGGCAGGGAGCGCTCAC
>JAUWBY010000259.1 GCA_030609605.1 Candidatus Eiseniibacteriota bacterium | reverse complement strand
GTCCGTGGTGCAGGATGTCCGTGTCATACTCATCAAGCTTGCCGACCGCCTCCACAATATGCGCACCATTTCCTATCTGACCCCCGAACAGATCGATCGCATCTCCCGCGAGACGAAAGAGATATTCGCCCCGCTGGCTGGGCGGTTCGGCATGGCGAAGATCCAGCGCGAGCTGGAGGATCTGTCATTCAAGTGGCTGGAGCACGATGCGTACAGACGGCTGGCAGATCTCGTGAAGGCAAGTCGGGACGAGCGTGAAGCGCAGATCGAGGAGATAACGCGGCCGGTCCGAAAGCGGCTGACGCATGATGGGATGAAGGCGCTCATTAGCGGTCGGATCAAGCACCTCAGCAGCATTCACCGGAAGATGGTGATCAGGAAGAAGAGCTTCGACGAGATCTACGACCTTCTGGCCATTCGCATCATTACTCAGACAGTGGAGGAGTGCTACCGGGTGCTCGGTATCGTGCACACGCTCTTCACCCCTGTTCACGACAGATTCAAGGACTACATTGCGACCCCAAAACTGAACGGCTATCGCTCGCTCCACACGACGGTCATGACACCGAAGGGGCAGATGCTGGAGATACAGATGCGTACGCGCGAGATGCACGAGCAGGCCGAGTTCGGCATTGCTGCGCACTGGACGTACAAGGAAGGCAAGCCGGGAGACGACGAGCTGGCCAGGAATCTCAACTGGGTACGTCAGCTCCTCGAGGGCAACGTGGATCTCACGGAGGCTCACGAGTTCATGGAATCAATCAAGGTCGATCTCTTCCATGATGAGATCTTCGTCTTCACACCAAACGGTGATCTCAAACACCTCCCGAAAGGATCCACACCCGTGGACTTCGCTTACTCCATTCACAGTGATGTGGGCGAGCACTGCGCCGGAGCGAAGATCAACGGGCGACTTGTCTCGCTCAAGTACGATCTTAGGAGCGGTGACACGGTCGAGGTCGTCACGTCCGATTCGGCCCACCCCAGCCGTGACTGGCTTGGCTTCGTGGTTACCTCCCGGGCTCGCAGCAAGATCCGACACTATCTCAGGGCGCAGGCCGGCAGCGAGAGCATCGTCCTCGGACGGAGAATCATCGATCGCGAACTCAAGAAGCTTGGATCCGGTGGCAAGGAGATCTCTCTCGACGACATCGCCCAGGGTTTCGGATACGACAGCATAGACGATCTAGCCGCAGCTGTCGGTCGCGGTGATGTGAATGTGGCGGAGTTGGTCAGGAAGCTCAGGCCGAAGTCCCAACTCGGCCGGGGACTGGTCGAGCGTCTGACGCGGCGTGTTCGGCGAGTCGAGACCGGAGTCAGAATCGAGGGCATCGGTGAGATCATGATCCACTTCGCGAGATGTTGCCAGCCGGTGCCCGGGGATCAAATCATGGGCATCATCACCAGGGGGCGCGGAATCTCGGTGCATCGCGTCGGATGTCCCAACACGTTCGGTCCCACCGTTGACAAGGAACACAGAATTTCTGTCGAGTGGGATGTCGGTGAGAACCAAACGTTCCCCGCCGCCTTCGTCGTGAAGGGGGATCTCAGACGGAGCTTCCTGGCCGATGTATCGAGGACCATCTCCGATCAGGGCGTGGAAGTGTCGGCGGCAAGCATGACGACAGAGGATGGTCTGGTCGTAGCGAGATTCCGTGTGAACATAGGCAATCTCCACAGGTTGAAGAAGCTCATGAAGATGGTTCGTGCGCTCAAGGGTGTCAAGAGTGTCGAGCGCAGGCGATCCATCCGCGAGCGGTGAGAGCCTTGTCGGTTGCCCAGGGGAGGTCGGTCTGAGAGCGGTTCTGCAGAGGGTATCGCGCGCACGTGTGGCCGTTGAAGGAAAGACCGTGGGTGAGATAGGAGACGGTCTCGTCGTGCTGCTTGGAGTTGCGGAAGGCGATACCGAGGAGGACGGTCGCTGGCTTGCGTCCAAGTGTGTCCAGCTCAGGATCTTCGAGGACGACGACGGGCGAATGAACCGCTCTGTTCTCGAAGCGTCCGGCGGCGTCCTGCTCATCTCGCAGTTCACACTTCTCGCCGATTGCAGGAAGGGGCGCAGACCCAGCTTCACGAGAGCGGCGCGACCTCAGGAGGGTGAGGAACTCTACGAGCGATTTGCCGCGCACCTGCGGGACGAGGGACTAGCCGTAGCCACGGGACGTTTCGGCGCCAAAATGTCGGTTGAACTCACAAACGAAGGTCCAGTGACCATTGTCATAGATAGCTCCGAGAGGCTAAGGAGCAGACGGGGAGGTGGGAGTGGCGTGTGAACTCGTGAAGCGACTCGTGAGCGAGGAGCCGATCGTGCTTGCCTCGAGTTCTCCACGCCGGCGACGCATTCTGGAAGGGGTAGATCTCGAGTTCGTCGTCGATATCCCTGATGTCGACGAGTCCGTCGAGGATGGGGAATCGCCCGAGGAGCATGTGAGGCGCCTTGCCTGGCTCAAGGCCACTACGGTAGCCGGACGGCACGAGATGGGAACCGTCATCGCGGCCGATACCGTCGTGGTTTTGGACGACAGGATTCTGGGGAAACCGGCAGACGGTCTCGAGGCCATAGAGATGCTGAAGACACTTCGCGGTCGCCGGCACGAGGTTCTGACCGGTGTCGCAGTTCTGCGCTGTTCTGACGGCGCCGGCGCCGTTGGAGTGGAGTCAACGGAAGTGCTGGTCCGCCTGCTGTCGGATGAGGATATCGAGGGGTACGTGGAGACCGGCGAGCCGCTCGACAAGGCGGGCTCCTACGCGATCCAGGACTGTGGGGCGGCCATCGTTGAGGAAGTGAGAGGCTGTTTCTACAACGTTGTCGGGCTGCCGGTGGCGCTACTGTGTGACGCGCTGAGTCGGCTCACTTCTATGGACTAGAGCCGGTTCCGGATGAGCCTGGGGGAGAGATGAACAAGAACGAGCACGTCAAGACCATTGAGTGGACAGATGGTACAGTACGGCTGGTCGATCAGACGCGCCTGCCGTGGAAACTCGTGTTCAAGGACATCAGCAACTACAGGGAACTGGCCGACAGCATAAGGCGTCTGGAGGTCCGTGGCGCTCCAGCTATTGGGATTGCCGGCGCCATGGGCGTGGCGCTTGCCGCCGCGAGGAGCGACGCCGGTTCGATGGACGAACTCCGCTCCGACATCCGGGCCGCCGCCGAGCTTCTGATCTCGACGCGGCCGACGGCCGTCAACCTGCGCTGGGCCGTAGATCGGAGCCTCCATGTCGCGAATGATGACTCGATCAGCGACAAGGATGAGCTGCGTCGTCTCCTCATCGACGAGGCGCTCGCTATCTACGAAGAGGACAAAGAGCTGTCCCGCAGGATCGGACGGCACGGCGCGGACCTTCTCTCAGACGGCGACGGTGTTCTCACACACTGCAACGCCGGCGGACTCGCGACGGCGGAGTACGGCACGGCCCTGGCCATCATCTACACGGCTGCAGAAGAGGGAAAGCGCATCCATGTCTACGCGGACGAGACGAGACCGCTGCTCCAGGGAGCGAGACTGACAACTTGGGAGTTGATGCAGCACGGTATCGATGTC
>JAUWBY010000257.1 GCA_030609605.1 Candidatus Eiseniibacteriota bacterium | reverse complement strand
GGGTGGTCAGCAGCAGCGGCTCTGCATCGCGCGCGCCATCGCGGTGGAGCCGGAGCTCATTCTGATGGACGAACCATGTTCGGCCATCGACCCGGTCGCGACATCCAAGATCGAGGATCTCATTGAGATGCTCCGCGACAGCTACACCGTTGTGTTGGTTACGCACAACATGCAGCAGGCGGCGCGCGTTTCCGATTTCACAGCGTTCTTCTACAAGGGCTACATAGTTGAGTTCGGGGCCACGAAGACCATCTTCACCAACCCGGACAACAAACAGACTGAGGACTACATCACGGGCCGTTTCGGCTAGCGAGAGGCGATTATGACGATCATACTCAGACGTGAGATTGACAGCCTCAAGAAGATGATCTGCTCGATCTCGGCATACGTTGAAGAGAACGTGCAGATGGCGGCAACTGCCATCGCGGACCGGGACGTCGGGCTGGCAGAGAAGGTGATGGAACGGGATGCGGAGGTGGACGATCGCGAGATCGAGGTGGAGGAGGAGTGCCTGAAGATCCTGGCGCTCCATCAACCGGTTGCGAACGACCTTCGCTACATCGTGACGGCGCTCAAGGTCAACAACGATCTTGAGCGCATCGGCGACCTCGCCGTCAACATGGCTCAGGTGGCGATCTGGCTTGCCGACCGCGGGAGCCTCGAGATCCCGTACGATCTCTGCGCACTCGTGGAGACGGTCCGTGGGATGCTGGCCGACAGCCTCGACGCTCTCATGAACCGGGACTATGAGCTGGCGAAGGGTGTGATGTTGGCGGACGACGAGGTGGACGACGTGAACCGTGAGAACTACGGGGTCATCCAGGCGGCCATCCGCGAGCAGCCGCATGAAATGAAGCGGCTTATCATGATGCTCAGGGTATCGCACTATCTCGAACGCATCGCGGACCACGCCACGAACATCGCCGAGGATGTGATATACATGGTCAACGGGGAGATCGTTCGTCACCAGAAGGACGAATAGGAAAACCCGCCTGCACGCTCCGGTCATCCGGCCTCCCTCCGCTGGGAATGCACATCGCTCGTGTGCCGCACACGCTGTTTTCGGCCGCACGGGATTCCCCGCTTGTGTTGCGCGCGCGGATGTGGTCGACTGTGAGACGAAGCAATCGAGAGCCTGGATATTCTGTGGACGGTCAAGACCAGGAGGCGGCCATTGCACGACAGCGAACGCGAACTCCTCTTCGATGAGTGGGCCGAGCACTACGACGAGTCGGTGAACGAGTGGTCCCGAGGCTTCCCGTTCGAGGGCTACGAAGCCGTGCTCGACGAGATCGCTCGACTGGCGCACCCGAAGCCGGGTCTCTCAGTGCTTGATGTCGGGATAGGCACCGGGCGGCTGGCCGAGCGATTCGTGAATGCAGGGTGTGAGGTCTGGGGGATGGATTTCTCCTCGCGGATGCTCGCCAAGGTTCATGAAAAACTCCCGCAAGTTGAGCTTGTCAAAGCCGATCTCCTGGGGCACTGGCCGCTCCCGTCGGACCGCAGATTCGATCGGATCGTATCCGCATACGTCTTCCATGAGTTCGACCTCGAGTCGAAGACGAGACTCATCTCCACACTGGCCGGTCACCATCTGGTTGAGCATGGGCGCATGGTCATCGGAGACGTTTCATTTCCGAGCGAATATGTGCGAGACCAGGCTTCCGAGAAATGGGCCGAGATCTGGGACAAGGATGAATCCTATTGGGCTGCCGACGAGGCGAGAGAGGCTCTGCATCGCGTCGGGCTGGAAGCCTACTACCACCAGGTATCGATCTGTGGCGGCGTCTATGTGATAGAGATAGACGGGGAGCAAGCGTGAGCAAGAGCGGTGGAAGCAGGCGCGGTCCCAAGCTTATCATGGGTAACAGCGTCTATCTGAGATGGATGGAGAAGAGCGATCTGCCTCACGTCAAACGCTGGAGTGAGGACCCCGATCTGAGAGCCGCGATCGGCCAGGTTGCCGCCCTGTCCGACCTGGAATGCGAGAAGTGGTTCAGAGATGTGGAGACCGACGAGAACAGGGCGTGGTACGCGGTCGTCACCGTCGACGGTGACCACGTGATCGGAGAGGCGGGGCTGCTCAGGATCTTCGAACCGTGGCGTACGACTGACATGACGGTCATCATCGCCGAGAAGAACGCGAGAGGAAAAGGCTACGGCCGCGAGGTCGGACAGATTGTCCTCGATTTCGCGTTCAATTACATAGGGCTTCACCGTGTGGCAGTCGGTGTCGTCGGGTTCCACGACGAAGGGCTCAAGTACTGGGAAGGACTTGGATTCCAGAGGGAAGGAATCCTGCGCGACGGCTACTTCTTGGACGGTGCGTTTCACGATTTCGTAATGCTGAGTATACTCGCGCCCGAATGGCAGGCTGGGCTCAAGGAACAGCAGGCCGACTGAGCAGCGGTGCAGGCACTGAATGAAGACGACCGGGATTCGGCCCCGGTCGTCTCTGCATCTTGGCGGACGGAAGTGCAATGTGTTCAAGCCGGCGCTTCGACCATCCTGCCCTCGCTGTTCGAGCAGCTACTCTGTGTCCTTGACGGCCTCTTCGACAGCCTCGACTTCCTCGCCGACTTCCTCGCCGGCTTCCTCGACGGCTTCCTCGACAGCTTCGACTGCATCTTCGACTGAGGCATCCGCGGCCTCTTCCACGGCCGGCGGGGCCTCTGTTTCAACCTGCTGCTCCTGCGAGCATCCGATAGTCAGTGCGGCGGCCAGCACGAAAAGCACCACGACCGGTGTCCACTTCTTCATAGTCTTCCTCCTATCTACTTGTGCCCACCCACTGGTCAGGTCGGCGCCCGTGTCCGCTTCTGCAATCGTCTGAACCACGTGGCCCGGAGACTACTACCCATGTGGAAACGCGGCAAGGGCAATCTTCTGAACCGGAAACTACTATCCACCTGGAAATGCGGCAAGGGCGGGCTTGCGGGGCAGAGGCACAGTTGCGGACGCATGGCATGATTCCTGCTTCATGTAGATCCGTAGATAGGTATGTATCGGAGAAGCAGGTAACCTACCTGCACATCGAGACTTCGTGGGGACATCCGATGTGTGAACGCAACATGTTTCGAGTTGTGCTGGACAATCTCACGGAAGGCGTCTACTTCACTGACCGCGACCGGATCATCACGTATTGGAACGACAATGCTGAGAGGCTGACCGGATACTGTCGCGAGGACGCCTTGGGGAAGACGTGTAGAGAAGGCCTGCTCGCCCATGTGGATGAGAAAGGCGTTCTGCTCTGTGAGAACCACTGTCCGATTGCAGCGGCGCTCGAAGATGGACAGGTACACCAGTGCGAGGCCTACCTCCACCACAAGGACGGGCATCTTGTTCCTGTGCTTCTCAGAGTCGCACCGGTGCGTGAGGATGGGAACGGAGGAGAGATCACCGGGTTCGTCCAGGTGTTCAGTGACAACTCCCCGACACTGGCGGCACGCCAGCGGATCGAGCAGCTCGAGGGTCTGGCTCTTCTCGATGATCTGACCGGGCTTCCAAACAGACGCTACGTCGTCAGGGAACTGACCAGTAGACTTACGGAGATGTC